>JALHOI010000194.1:422-6382 GCA_022843085.1 Pseudobdellovibrionaceae bacterium | reverse complement strand
GGATTTCCGTTTATCTTTCGCGGTGCTCTCGATGTTCGCGCGACACAGATCAACGAAGACATGAAACTGGCCGCCGTTCACGCTCTGGCTAAACTTGCGAAAGAAGAAGTTCCCGAAAAAGTTTCGGCTGCTTACGGCGGTCAAAATTTTAGCTTCGGTCCCGAGTACCTCATTCCAAAACCGTTCGACCCGCGCGTTTTGCTATGGGTGACTCCGGCCGTCGCGAAAGCCGCGATGGACTCAGGCGTTGCACAAAAACCGATTACAGACTTCCAAGCCTACCGCGATAGGCTTGAGGCCCTTCAAGGCGCCCGTACGGGATTCGTGCGATCGGTCATGCATCGCGTGAAAAACCAAGCGAAGTCGAGCGGCAAAGACTTGCCGATCATCGTTTTCCCAGAGGGAGCCTCAACCAAAATTCTCAAGGCACTCCAAACCATCGTTCACGAAGGCATCATTCGGCCGGTTCTTCTGGGCTACAAAGATCAAATTTTAAATCGTATGGACATCTTGGGTTTCGATGATCTGAAACAGCTTCCGATCGTGCACCCATCACAGCACCCGAAATACCGAGAGTATGTCGACAAGCTCTATGACATGCGCAATCGAAAGGGAGTCATGGGCCGCGAAGCCGAGCGGCTCATGGCTGACCCCGACTACTTCGCTTCGATGATGGTTCACATGGGCGACGCCCACGCGCTTGTAACCGGCGCAACTCAGAACTACTCGGACTGCGTGAAGCCGATTTTTGAAATCATCGGTGCGGGTCAGCGAAAAACCGCAAGCGGCCTCAACATGGTTTTGTTCAAAAACAAAATGATGTTCTTTGCCGACACGGCCGTGAATATCGATCCATCCGCCGAGCAAATCGCCACGATCGCCATTCATGCTGCGCGCGTCGCCGAATACTTCCGTATCCAGCCGCGCATCGCGATGCTGTCGTACACGAACTTCCGTTCGCGCGGCGAAAGCCCGAGCAAGATGAAAGCAGCCGCTGAAATTGTGAAGAAGCGTTACCCGCATCTTATCGTCGATGGCGAGATGCAGGCCGACACCGCGGTTAACCCCGACATCGTCGAACGGATTTTTCCGTTTTGCGAAGTCAAAAACGGGGCCAATATTTTGATCTTCCCGAATCTCGACGCCGGCAACATCAGCTACAAGCTTGTCCAACAGCTGGGCGGCGGCGAAGTGATCGGGCCATTCTTGATGGGAATTCGAAAACCTGCCAATGTTCTTCAGCGTACGTGCACGGTCGACGACATCGTCAACACCGTCGCACTTACGGCGCTCGAAGCGCAGGCTTTTCACGAGGCAAGCTCGACGTACCCCGGCCCTGGCGAGAAAGTTTAGTTGTGGTGACGACTCGAAAGCGAGTGAAGGTTAAAAACGAAATCACTCGCGGACTCGAGCACTTAAGTCTTGCTCTTCGCCGCGTACACAAGATTTTTCTTAGTGGCGAGCGCGCTGAGCTTGAACAGAAGCTTGGCGTTACACTTCAGCCGCTCGACTTTTTTAACAAGCTGACTCAAGATCCGGAACTCGCGTGGATGAAAACGTTTTCAAGTCTCATGGCTGAGATTGATGAGTTTATCGATGAAGCCGAAGCGCACACCGACGACGACCTTAAAAAATTTCGAGACCGCGTGAATTTCACGCTCCTCCACCCGGGATCAAAAATCTCAACAAGGTATCTTCATTATCTCGCGATCGACCCCGATTTTGTATTGGCTCACGCCGAACTGCGGCTGGCTCTCGGCCCACTCCCCAACGACGACTAACAACTTCGGCATGATTGCAGGGCGACCTAGACCTTTCGGCAACCCCTAAGTGTATGAAAATATATCGTTTTTTCTGACTTCAACGTACCGCTTGAATCTCGACCCAGACCTCGAGACAATAGTGAGAGCGGCCAAAAGGACCGGAAGGAGAAAACAACATCGCAAAACGTGACGATTATCGTGAGTTTTCAGGTGGAAGCGACAGCGAATCTCACTCGACCCTCCATCCGACTCGCGCCTCTCAAGGCTCGTCGTTGGCTCAACGATGGGAATCCGGAAAAACTCTTCTCAAACCGAAAGAACGAATCGTCTGCGTCGGTGTTGGTTTAAAATCCGAAGTCTTTACGGAACTGAAAGAATCACTTTTTGAACTCGAAGAGCTTGTGAGCTCCGCCGGCGGCGAAGTTGTCGGAGCAATCACTCAGGTCTTAGAAAAGTACAACCCAGCGACCCTAATTGGCTCGGGCAAGGTTCAAGAAATTGCAGAGATCGTTCGCGAATCGAAGGCAAGCGCCGTTGCCGTCGACCACCTTTTATCGGGCGTTCAAATTCGAAACCTCGAGCAGGAGTGGAAGGTTCGCGTTGTTGATCGCAACCAAGTCATCCTCGATATTTTCGCCCAGCGTGCACAGACTTACGAAGGAAAACTTCAAGTCGAACTTGCGCAAATGCTCGATCAGTTACCTCGGATGGTCGATGCCTGGCAGGGCTCGCTTTCACGTCAAGGTGGCGGAATCGGCACTCGGGGCCCCGGCGAATCAGCACTCGAAATGGACCGTCGCCGAATTAAAGAACGTGTGAAGGCGATCAAAAAACAGCTTGAAAATGTTCGCAGCCATCGCGCTCAGCATCGCTCGTCTCGGCGCCGCAACAACGTGCCGAGCTTTGCTCTGATTGGATATACCAACACCGGAAAATCGACGCTGCTCAATCAACTTACTCAGTCGAATGTCCTCGCTAAAGATCTGCTATTTGCGACGCTTGACCCGACGACGCGCAAGGTTCATTTGCCCGAGGGGCCGGCCGGCGTTGTCACAGATACTGTCGGCTTTATTCGCAAGCTGCCGACGGGTTTAATCGAAGCCTTCAAAGCAACACTTGAAGAATCGGCCGATGCCGACATCTTGATTCACGTCATCGATCTTTCGTCATCTCAGATGGCGACACAGATTGAGGTGGTCGAAAAGTTGATGGTCGAATTTGGCTGGCAGAATAAGCCGGTTATTCATGTTTTCAACAAAGTGGACCAAGCGGGTTTCGAAAAACAATTTCAAGTGAAAGCCTTTCCCCGCGTTTTCGCGAGTGGACTGACCGGAGAAGGCCTCGATCGGTTGAAACGCTTGATGACCGAACAAATCGAAGCGCTAGGCAACGAAGTCGAGTTGTTTATTCCAAAGGCGGTCGAGCACCTCGTTTTTGAAATCGCGCGCGAAACAAAAGTCACGAAACGCGAACAGGCCACAAGTGGAACACTGATTCAAACGACCCTAACAGCGACGCTGATGAACCGCTGGAGAGAATACCTGGTCACCGCCGATGCAACCAGCTAGGCGTCAATCGCAGCCGCGGGCCTGGCTTCTCATTTTTATTTCGTTCGGGTTTCTCTTTGTCGACTTTGAATCGGTGAAAGCCAAAGAACGGCCCGACTGCTCGTCCGATTTTTTTGCGGGCGATTGTCGGGATGACTCGAAGTCGCTGTTGGACTTAAGAAAAAGCACGGCCGATGCTGACGGGGTGCTTTTTAATTACTCTTGGATTTTGCAAAGTAGCAAGGCTCCGCTGATCGCTGCTTTTAATTCTCTGCCAACTAAAGCTATTCAAGACAAAGGGCTTTCGATAGCCGAGGATGCACGTTCAGCAGCGATTCGTTATGTCAGTGGGGGCCAGCCCGAAGATTCGTGGTCGCCACACGTCAAAGCTACAGTGTTGCGACTTCAGCTTCTTAAATTTCGAATTTCTGCCCCCACGTCTTCAGACTGCTTCGCAACTGGTGACCCAGGAATCCCGAATGCTCGTTACCGCTATCACGAACACACAGTCGGTATCTGCCCTGCGAGCTTGAAAATTCCTACAGCCGAACTTGTCGCGACTTTGGCGCACGAAATTGGTCACAGCGTCAGCCCGTGCATGATCACAAAATCGCTGGTGCGATACAAAAATGCAGATCGTGAGTACGGAGTCGACGTTGATCCGAAAGCGACCGACGAACTTGTGTCCGCCGGCGACGCCGAAAGAGTGCCATCAAGCGACGCCGCCGAGCCCGCCGCGTTTCGTACTTTCAATTCCTGCATCGATTTGAAGTATAAAGCGGCGTACGAAAACTGGTTGGCGCACTCGAATCTTCGACTTGAAAAATTGCCGACCGAACTTTCGCCACGCTTGCAAAAGACACTTGACGCTGCCCGCGAAAAAACGCCGTTGCGGTGCTTTGAAACGGCCGAGGAACATTTCGCCGACAGCTTCGGGGCCTTCGTCTACGACGCGTGGTCAACCGCACAGGATCTCTCAAAATCAGTCACCACGGTCGGCTTACATTTTCTCACAAATTGGAAGTGCGCACAGGACTTAAATCCTGCCGCCGTTCAATTTCAGAACTTGCACACCTCAGCCGCCGACCGGATCAGCCTTTATCTAAAACCTCGAGGCACCGCCGCCCGCGTCGGCTGCACGCCCGTTGAAGATAAAATCTGTTCGCTGAGTGAGGCGACCTTTTCGGGCACGGGCGCGGGCTCCGGCGCGGGCACCCCAACAGAAGGCGCGGGGACGAAGCGATGAGCCTCAGGTGGTTTCTGCTCATCGCCGTGATACCCGCACTACTCGTTTCTGCGAAAGCCGCCTCTACCGCCGAGAAAACGGTACGCCGC
Source organism: Pseudobdellovibrionaceae bacterium (assembly GCA_022843085.1). GTDB lineage: Bacteria > Bdellovibrionota > Bdellovibrionia > Bdellovibrionales > JAMPXM01. The sequence continues at coordinate 1,737 of JALHOI010000194.1, read as the reverse complement.
GGCCCAATCAAATCAGTCGCATCCTTTCAATTCTGCTTCGAGATTCCCCACGGAAGATGCTTCAACACCACGGCCACGGGACGACTGAGACAAGTCGGAGGCCGTTCTCCGTCGCAGGCCTTCGTTCAAGAAAAGCAAATGCTTGGGCTTGAAAAAGAAATTGCGAGATTTATGAAGTCGACGTTTTCGGCGGCTCCGCGCGAAGCGCGCGACTGCCAACAAACACTCGCCTACCGAACTTTTGATCCGGCGACCTTCGAATTGAAAACTGAATCTAAGCGCTGTCTCGAATTTCTCAATAAAAGTGACACAGCCAATTTAGCTAAGCTGGTTCAAAAACTTTCGCTCGCCACAAAGCCCCGTTAGAAAAGGTGCCAGGCCCTCTTTCTGGCTGCGCTGCAGCCAGAAAGAGGGCCTGGCACCTTTTCTTTTCCGAGGCTCTATCGTTAGCTATAAGGATGAAAAACTCAGACGCACTTCGGATTTTGAAACCTTATCTTGATGATAATTCACCGTCGGATCTCTCTTGGTCGGCGAACCCAGACTGCGACTTTTGGTTCAGCGGAAATAAATTGGCGAATCAACTGTTTCATGTTTTCGCAACTCGAAGTGACGGAAGCCTGATCGCCGTGTGGAAGAAAGATGGTTTAGATTTCGAACTTTGTCCGGTTGTTCTTCTCGGTGGCGAAGGGGAACTTGCGGTCCTCGGCGACAATGTCGCTCACGCGGTAGCACTGATGGCCAAGCTCGGCTCGATGTCGTTCATGGTCTTTATTAAGACCACGGAAAACGAAAAAGATGCGATCAGCGTAAGCTCAGATGAAGAGGAAGCTTCATTGCTCGAGCCTGACGAGGAATTCTGCCAATGGGTGCAAGCAAATCTTCAGACTGAGTCCCCAAGAAATCTAAGTCTGGCGCTCTCCAAAAACATCGCTCGACATCCGGGCCTCATCGCGCGCTGTATGTCGATGTTGGGGTAGGAAAAGGTGCCAGGCCCTATTTCTGGCTGCAGCGCAGCCAGAAATAGGGCCTGGCACCTTTTCCCCTCTTCCGACCTCGGCGGCCGCCGTTTTGGCGGCCTGCTCATCCGTCGCGCGGATGGCCAAACAGTTTCTCGAAGAGGCCCGGTGTCAGCGGCCCCGAAGACCCAGGCGTGCTTCACGACGTTTGAGGGCATCTCTGTTGCGACGTTTTTCATCTTCGGTGACAAGCACTAACGGCGCGACCTGAATAGGGACTTTGTTCGGATCAAGTGCAACAAACGAAAGATAAGCGCTGGCGGTGTGAAACATCTCGCCCGTACGGGGGTTTTCCG
>JALHOI010000194.1:0-412 GCA_022843085.1 Pseudobdellovibrionaceae bacterium | reverse complement strand
TCAGGTTCACCGTCCACCCGATCATCACCGGTTTCACAAACTGCAGATAATCGATCGATGCCGTCACCACAGGTAGGCGCGAATGACGTTGTGCCGTGATAGCTCCACAAATGTCGATCCACGACATGATGACGCCGCCGAAAACACTGCCAAGAGCATTCGTGTGTTGAGGTAAAACCATTTCGGTCATGACTGTTTGAGACTCTGAAACTTTTCGTCCACCCATACACAAGAGTGTGGCCGACTGAGGGCCCACCGGTCGACAAAAAGTAAGAAAAAAGGGCTGAAACGCTCGAATGCACCCGCGTCGCTGAAACTGCAGATCTGACTAAGGCCTCAGTTCGAGCCAGATATCTTCGATTTTCGAACGGCTTTCGCCGGTCACTTCACTTAGAATTCGAATGGCTTCACT
>JALHOI010000193.1 GCA_022843085.1 Pseudobdellovibrionaceae bacterium | reverse complement strand
GATGTTATTTTGTTAGTTGCATCGGTGGTCTGAGTTTTCGTGTAGGTGAATGATTTGTATGAAAGCTGCACGCCCAGATAGACGTTGGTGGCGATGTCGAAGTTGTGGCCCAAGTCGATGCCGAAGCCAGAACCTCCGCTGAGCTCGCTGCCTCCCGCAAATTTAAAGGTCGAGTTCAAAAAGTATGTTCCATCGATAAACCAACCGTTCACATGGTACCCGACGGTTGCACCGTACCCACTTCGTTCCTGTTTCGAACCGTTGGTTTCATCCGTGCGCATGTTGTAAATCGCGCCGATATAAAGCCCGTTGGACATCACGTATCCAATTTTGGCATCGAGAAGGGTGGTCGCATTATCAATGGTAGTAAAATTCGGACCTTCGGTTTTTGTGTCGAGTTTCAAAATGCTTGCGCCGATTCTCAACCCCCCGCCACTGACAGCCGACGTTCCAACAGACGGCGCATTCAAGACTAAGGCGGTGAAAAGCCCTATGGCCCCAGACACCAGACGATTCAATGCCAGTGAACCCAACACTCGTGAACGGACCGATGCATTTTTCATAATTTGGACTCCTTCAAAGATCACCCTGCGGCGACCGGTGGTAATCAAAAGGATGACTCGCGCCGGGTTTCAAGTCGACGAGCTCGCTAGGACCTAGACTCTCGCGAATTTAAGGCAGCCAAAACTTCACCGGAATTGCGAAACGTCACGCGTGGGGGGCCATCGGCGTTGCTCTGCCAAGTGCCAGAGTCTTCTTTAAATTTGCGAGTCGTGACTTAATTGTGGGATAGCTAACGTCCAAGACAGATTGCATTTCTCGTTCGCGAATTTAGACATTTGAAAGTCGCCCAATGATCAAAGATATTGAGCTTTCCCAATTTCGAGGCCGAGAATTTTGCTGGCGGTGCCGTCAGCCGGGTGAGGGATGTTACTGCGCCCAGCTTCGTCCCTTTGACCCGCAGATCGAGTTCGTTGTGTTGATTCACAAGATTGAGTCTCGTCGTCGAATTGCAACGGGCCGTATGTCGAACCTTCTTCTAAAAAGGTCGACTCTGATCGAGGGCGACCAGTTTGATGATCATCCGCAAGTAAATGAGATCATTGGGCGACCCGACATTTTTCCGGTTGTACTTTATCCGGGCGCGGGTTCCGTCGATCTTACGAGTGCACCGCTCGATCTGCTTGAGAAGATTGCGCCCGGCGGCAAACGCCTCTTGGTTTTCGTGATCGACGGCACGTGGTCCACGGCACGAAAGACGATGCGTCTCAGCCAAAATCTCGGGCGGCTGCCGCGCGTCTGTTTTTCACCTCGACGTGAGTCGCAGTTTCAAGTTCGAAAACAACCGGCCGCGTATTGTCTTTCGACTCTCGAGGCCATCCACGAAACGATTGAACTCTTGGGCGAAAGCCAGGGTTTCGATACAGCCTCTCGAGAACATGACCATATGCTCAAGATTTTTTCAGTGATGGTCGAACGGCAAAAGCTGTTTGTTCCCCACGAGCCTCGCGCAGGTCGTTGAGGCAGACTTATACTTAATCTTTCAGTGCTTCGGGTGTGAACTGTGAGGGCTTCAGTCCCATGTTAATTCGTTGCTCTGAAAAAACGATTTTTGTGAATCTCTTGGTTTTTAGATTTTCGATTTTCATTTCAGTCGGTCGTGCAATCGCCCCCTTCAGCTGGCGGTAGCCAAGAACCGAAATTCTTTTGAACGGCTGCCCTTTTCGATCGGCACAATCAGCTGTCTTTAAGAGACGTGTTGTCTCGTCGAAACGCGCCACACATTTTGAATACGAGCTTTCTTTGTTTGCGATTTTTGATTCGATCGTGACGATGCCGCCCTCGCGCGAGACAATTTTTGCGGTTGCGCCATCGACTTGGCTTAAATCTAGATCTTCAGTTGAAAGTTCAGAACCTAAGATCGGTGAACCTTCGTCGCCGCCAATCACCCGACGAACTTGTTTCGATGCAGGTATATAAAGCCAGCGAGTCTGTTTTTCGCCATCCGTCACGGTTAAGACCGATGTTCCTTTCAGACTTTTCGGTTCAAGAATTCGCGCAATAATCTTCTGTTGAATTTCGTTTGGTTTTCCTGCCGGTTTTGATGTGACACGCGACAGTTCGACCTTGCGAGTTTCTGTTCCACCGTCGGGATCGACGGTCGTGAGTTCGACTTCGACCTTTTCGTCGCGAGCAAAAAGAGATTTCGAAGCAGCCTTCGCAAACTGCTGCAGCGATTCGGTCTTTGCGGCGACAGCAACGGCGGGCGCAAAAGCAAAAACGAGTGCTGCAATACCGGTGGTCGCAACTCGAACCAGCCCACGATGTTCGATGGTCTGTCGTGGATTCAAAAGATCTGGAAACTGCCTGAGCAGTGCGGGAAGAAGCACGAGGTCGCCTACGATACCTATTAACATTGAAAAGACCATCGCTACTCCAAAACTCCTGGTTACTCCGAAATCAGAGAAACACAGCGTGGTGAATCCGATAAGTAGAGTCAAACTTGAGAGTAGACAAGATTGGCTTTCTTGCCAAAAGGCGCGCTCTATCACGCGAGCCGAAACTCGACCTTGCTTTGTTTGCGATGCGACGTCGCGAATTCGTTTCATCAGATAGATAGTGTTTATAAATGCAAACCCAAGCGCGATCGCGAAAACAATGGCCAGACCCGGTTTCATTTCAATTCGAAAGAATGAAACAATCGCGATCAAGAAAAGAGGCGGGAGCACACTGGGAACGAGCGAAACTGCTGCCCACCGAAACGACCGAAAAACAACGAGCAGCAGCAAGAATATAACGGCGAGAGCTTCCCAAAAACCATTGATGAGGCTTTGCGAAAGTTCTCGATTCATTCGGTGAATATAAGATCCCCAGCCCCCCAGAGTTGCTTCTGAAGCCGGTGAAATCATGGCAATTGATCTCGAGATTTCTTCGATTCCCGCTTCAAGTTCGTGGCTGGGAACATCGCGCATTCTGATGCTGAGCCTCGCGCTGCGGCCGTCGTCTCTTAAGAAGTTGCGAATCGGATTCTTTGGCGCCATCTCGAAAAGTGTTTGGACTTCTGCAATCGAGGCCGAGTCGCTGGTCGCAGCGCCGGCGAAATTGAAAAGATCGAGAGGTGTGATGACTGACCCCACAGTTGGAATTTTTCTTAACAGGCCGGCAACTTGATCGAGTCGAGCCCGATTCTCAGGTTCGAGCCACGAGCTAGACTTTAAAGCGAGTTCGATTTCAACAGGTACAAGTCCGCCTAGGTTGTTGTCCAGAATAGAAGCCGCGTCACTTGAACTGCTATTTTTTGCAAGATCATCGAAAAGGCGATGCGAATAGTTAACATGAAGGCCAGTTGCGAAAGCGAGTAGCACCGCGGCTCCGACTGCCGCCAATACTGCGATTCGATACTTCATAATTTGTAGAGTCCATCGCGCACGTCCTGCGACAAGTCGACGCAGGCCGGGTTCAGGCATGAACATAAGAAGGGGGTAGGTAATCGCCGTCGTCATCAGCCAAAGTGCAATCGACGCGAGGGCAACCGTGATTCCGAACTCGCGCATGGCCACGACATTCGAACTTGCCAAGGTCAGAAAACCCACACCTGTTGCCAGCGAAACAAGAAAATTCGGCAAAAGTAGTCTTTGAAACGAAGCGCGAACCGCTAAAGATCGCGCCATTGTTTTGCGAGCCTCGATATACGCGAATAGAATGTGAACAGTCAGCGACAGAGTTTGCACTGCGATAAGAATCGGAAGGCTCAGAGACAAGACGCCAAGACTTTGGCCGCAGAACGCCATGGCGCCAAGAATTACGGCGTTTGCCGCGAAGCATGTGACACCCGCAATAACGACAGCTGAAAAACCCGAAAAGAGAACGACCAGGGCGAGGGTCGCGATGAGTCCACCGAATCCGCCGAGCCACGTGATTTCGTGTGAAAGCACGTTGGCAAGTTCGGCCTGGGCGATCGATACGCCTCCCACCATCACTTGCGATGCGGCCAACTGAATTCGAAGTTGAGATTCGATACGCTCTTTTGTTGCGAGAAGAACGCTGGAATCCATTTCAGCGAGCTCAACAAGCATCGTCGCCCAGCGGCCATCTTGTGAGACGAGCACGGGGGCCACAATTCCTGTTTGTGAAACTAACTTCTTCCAGTCTTTCGTTTTTAAAACGTCGGTTAGTCGACCCAGTCGGACTTCGCCGTGCTCGCGCACAATCGTTTCAAGAGTACCCAAAGAGGCGACGCTTTTTACACCTTTTGTCTCTGAAATGAGGGTTGTGGCATCAGCCAGGTCTTGTATCGCTTTGAGGCTCGACCAACCGGTGTTTCGTTCTGCAACAACGAACATCCAGGGTGAATCGCCCAGTTTAAATCTTTGTCGTAGATTCGAATCATCTTTTAATGATGAATCGTTAGCGGCAAGAAACTCAGTCAATGCGTAGTGAGTTTTTAGCTCTGTAATCTGCCACAGCGAGAGTCCAGTGAATAGGAATGCGACGCACAACGAAAAAAGTGAAAGAGTATTTAGGTGCGATCGACGAGTGTCGAGATTCAGACACAATTGAATACGTCGAGTAAGGAATGTGAAGCTTCGTCCTTTTTTCATTCGAATGGTCACTCCTTTCAGTTCGTCTGCCGATCTATTTGAGGTAGCGAAACCCGCAATCCTTGAACTGATGCAGTGTCGGAGCGAACTCGAATGAACTTAAGAACGAAAAATCTGCTGACTAATTTGATTGTGGCTTCGATTTTGGCTATCTCGACATCCACGACCTTCGCTTCGGCAAAACAAATCGCATCGAATAAAATTTCATTTCCTGTCGCGATCAGTTTTCCGGCGCGATCTTCAGCTATTGACGATGCGGTTATTCGTCTCACGCAAAAACATTTTCTCAATGGCTTTGATGTCTCGCAAAATCTGGACGATGTCGTGATTCGTGATCCATTTGAGATTCGGTTGAAGGGTGTAGCGTTTAAAACCCGTATTCAGGGTCGTCTCGATCGCGATGCGAGCGGTCTGATCGCAGAAGCTTCTTTGATAAGTCCCGAAGTCACAATCGACTCGATTTTAATCAACTCGGTTGTGAAGACCCGAGTCGCTGGAGTTGAAGCGAGAATTCGAATTGATGCGAATTGTAAGGCGTCGCGCCTGTCATGGAGTGGTCAATCGCTTGCTTTTTTCACCCGCGTAAAACTGCTGACTGACCCTTCACTTGCTGTCGTCATTTCTCAACTTGCTTTGCCGGTCGACCTTCCCAAACCGGTGATGCAGCTCAAGTGTACGGGGCCGGCTGGCATCGAGGATTTAGTTCGCGACTACGCCTGGGCATCTTTGAAGCAACGTTGGGCCGAAGAGTCGTTTGCGCTTGAACTTGAACTTCAAATTCAGAAATTTTTCTCCGAAGCGATGCGCATTGGCGGCGAGGGCTTAAAGGTCTCGAATCAAGCCAACTTCAAATTGCGTCTGAATCCGACTTCATACAGCGCGACAAAGTTTGGGTCTCATTTACGTGCGACACTTGATTTAGAAATCGACCGGCCGATTTCTGTGAGAGTAAAAAAAGGCTCTGAACTAATTCTTCCTGAAGGTCTGATCGAAAACGTTACCGTGACTGCCCCGGTCAGCGCGGCCGAGACTCTGGTGCAGAATTTGTTCGCACCAGGTGTTTGGTCTGATTGGCTTGACGCACAGGCGATCAGTGGATTCCGTGAGCTGATGTCGTCGCGATTCAAGCAGTTTATCGCCTTTCCAGATCTCATGAATTACGACAAAGATGCGCCGTTTTGGTTTGTGCTTGGTTTAGAGAATCCTCCGAGTGTGCGATGCGGGCCTGGTGGACTTGATATCTCTGCACCGTTGCATGCCAAAATGCTGCTTCAAGATTCGAGTCTCGAAATGGGTTACAAGGCTCTTGTTTCGTTTCAGTTGCCGACCCGTTTAGCCATAAGCTTTCCTCGAGCGACCGAAGCAAAGACGATGTCAGCGCAAGTGACGGAACTCGATTTGACAGGCGAATTCGATAATCGGTATGTCGAGACGGAGAATCCCAACACGAGCATCGCGTTTGAATCGATTTTGCCCGAGGTGCGCGACTACGCTGACTCAAAGACCCAGAATTTAACAACCCTCGATGGGGCATTGGGCGAAAGCGTTCGTTGGCTCAACGAAACTGATATAAGCTGTGCGCCGGAAGACCAAATGCTGAGATTGAAGCTATGAGACGCAAACAAAAACAGTTGATTCATTCCGATTTTTTTAGAAACTCGCGGTCACTTTAAGACTTCCACCATCATTGTCTTTGTAAGGTCCGATCGGTGAATCGAGATCAGCCTCGTAGAAGTTCCACCCCAATTCGGCCGTTACAGTCGAGCTAAGATCAAAACCAATACTGCTCATGATAATAGTGCCGGCT
>JALHOI010000192.1 GCA_022843085.1 Pseudobdellovibrionaceae bacterium | reverse complement strand
CCCATGAGAGAGACGTCCCAAGCCACCCCAGCAATGCCCCGACCGTCGTTACCTTTGGCACCTATTGTTCCGGCGCAGTGGGTTCCGTGCTGGTTGTCGTCGGTCACCTTGCCTCTGTTGTTCGCAAAGTCGTAGCCGTTGACATCATCGACATAGCCGTTCCCATCGTCATCGACGCCGGGTTTTCCCGCGAATTCTTTTGCGTTCACCCAGGCCTGCGGTGCGAGGTCGGGATGACTGAAATCAATTCCGGTGTCGATCACCGCGATGACGACTGATTTTGACCCCGTCGTAAAGTCCCACGCGCCCTCTGCGCCGATGTCGACGTCAGAAATTCCGATAACACCGGATGAATCTTTAAGACCCGAATTCTTTAGCCCCCAGGTCTCTTCGAAGTCGGGGTCATTCGGAATTTTTGACGTACGGTAAATGAAATTTGGTTCGACCAACGCAAATTGAGGGTTCGCGCGGAGGCGTTCGAGAACTGTCTCGACTCGCTCCTCTGCATCCACGCCTACCGCTAATTTTTCTGACGTCGATTGAACCAACACCAGGTCGTCACGAATACGATCGACGACCGTCACACCCAAACGAGCCGAAAGAGACATCAAGCTCAGAGATGAAAAGTTCTGCGTCTCAGCCGTCGGCTGTAGCTCGACGACAAACTCACCTTTGACGAACTCGACTTTTGGTTTCACGTTGGCGTTCGCGGCCACGCTCGCCAAAAAAGAAACTGCGATCGCAAGTGTCGCCATCCTAGCGACACGTGGCAATTTTTGCTGAGTCATTGATCCTCCATGATCGTGGTTCCAAAATGGTACCCTGGAGTCTCAGACAAGTTGCTTATTTCGCGCGCGAATTAGGCCCGACGAGACTTCTTCTGGAAGAAGGTACCCGGGGTTTGATCGAAGTTAAAAAGTGGTAATTGTGTTTCGTTTGTACCGACACCAGGTATCTCCGAACCCGAACTTTCGTTGGAAGCCGACCGGTGCGAGGCGGCCTGTTCTCGCTTAAACGCATCCAGCACAACACTTGGCTCAACGTCTCGATTCTTCTCAAGATTCATCTGACGCATGAATTCACGGGCGGCTTCCGGGCCGTACGCCGAGCGCACCAGATTGAGGATCAAAGCGCGGGCCGTAGATGTCGAAGCGGCCGGGTTAAAGCCGAACTCTTCCATCAGTTTTCCGATGCGTAACTCGTCGATCTGATCGTCTAATTTTTTCCGCACTCGGGCCCCCATCTGCGATGACTTCTAATCGGCAGTTTTTTTCGGAATGTGGACAACTGGTGCGAATTCTCGATGCTGGTCTCATTTGTGAGGACGCCGACGGGAATGTCGTAGGTTAATTTGACACTAAGAGGCGGAGGTCGAATCGCTGAGATCTCGTTTACGATGTCGTGACGCAGATTTTTGACGCAGAGTGGAAGCGCGTTTTGGCACTCTCTGACAGAATCTGTCTTAAGGTCGAGGATGTGGAAAACCCTGTGGGATAACTGAAAAAGCCCTCTATTTCGAGGGCTTTCGGTTTAGGATTTCAATGCTTGAAAATCCATCTGCGCCTGGAATCTATTCACGCTCTGCAAGAAAGCGTGAACTTTAGGCTCGTTCCTTTGCAGAAGCCCGAGCAAATTCTCGGTTCAAATCGGCGATGTTTTCAAAGCTGATTTCTTTTGGACAAGCCAGCGAACACGCCCCGGTGTTCGAGCAATTTCCAAATCCGGCTTCTTCCATCGTGCGCATCATTTTTAAAACGCGCGACTCTCGCTCGGGATCACCTTGAGGAAGAAGACCCAAATGCGAGACTTTGGCGCTTACAAACAGCATGGCCGATGAATTCGAACACGCAGCGACACAGGCGCCACAGGCAATACAAGCCGCCGACATAAACGCACGCTCGGCTTTTGCTTTCGGAACTGGAATCGAGTTTGCGTCGCGCGCGTTCCCAGCGTTCACCGAAACGTAGCCGCCCGACGCAATGATGCGATCAAACGCAGATCGATCAACGGCCAGGTCTTTGATAACCGGAAACGACTTTGCTCGAAATGGTTCAATCGTGATCGAATCGCCAGACTGAAATTTTCTCATATGAAGCTGACACGTCGCGGTTCCTTTTTGCGGACCATGCGGATTGCCATTGATCACCATCGAGCACGACCCACAAATACCCTCTCGGCAGTCATGATCAAAGGCAATCGGGTCTTTTCCGTCGCGAATCAATTTGTTGTTTACAACATCGAGCATCTCTAAAAACGATGCATCGCTCGAAATCGAATCAACGTCGTAGTTTTCAAAATGACCCTCAGATTGAGGATTCTTCTGACGCCAGACTTTTAGCTTCAGCTTAAGGTTCGTACTGTTCGTTCCACCCATGATAACCAGTCCCCTATTTGTCGCCCTACAGGGGCGCTATTTGTAGCTTCGAGTCGCGAGATGCACTCGATCGAAAGTCAGAGGCTCGGTGTGACGAGCCCAATTTTTTGCACCCGTGATACCGGGGTCACCCGTATATTCCCAAGCGGCCACATGACTAAAGTTCGCGTCGTCGCGAGTCGCCTCGCCATCTGACGTTTGAAACTCTTCGCGGAAGTGCCCGCCGCACGATTCATCGCGTGCAAGCGCGTCTCGAGCCATCAGTTCTCCGAGCTCAAGGAAGTCAGCCACACGGCCGGCGCGCTCGAGCTCTGGGTTTAAGTTATCTGCATCACCGCTGACGCGAATATCATTCCAAAATTCTTCACGCAGTTTGCCGATATCTCGAATTGCGGTCTCGAGGCCGGCTTTATTGCGCGCCATTCCAACCTGCTCCCACATCACGAGGCCAAGCTTTCGGTGAATCTCATCGGCGGTCTGTTTGCCTTTGATGTTGAGAAGCTTATCGATGCGCTCTTGAGCCGCTGCTTTTGCCGCCTTGAAGGCGTCATGATTTGTGTCGACATGGCCAATTTTTGTTGCGGCGATGTAGTTGCCGATCGTGTACGGAATAACGAAGTAACCATCGGCAAGCCCCTGCATTAAGGCAGACGCACCCAGGCGATTCGCACCATGATCCGAAAAGTTCGCTTCTCCTAAGACGTGAAGTCCCGGAATCGTCGACATCAAATTGTAGTCAACCCAGAGCCCACCCATCGTGTAGTGCACGGCAGGATAAATTCGCATCGGAGATTTGTACGGATCCTCGCCCGTGATCTTCGCGTACATGGCGAAAAGGTTGTCGTACTTTTCCTCGATTCCTTTCTGCCCAACCCGCGCGACAGCATCGCGGAAATCGAGGTAAACCGCAGTCTTGGTCGGACCGACGCCAAGTCCCTCGTCGACGCGATACTTCGCTTGTCGCGAAGCCACGTCACGCGGAGCCAAGTTGCCATAGCTTGGATAGATTCGCTCAAGATAATAATCGCGCTCGTTTTCGGGTATTTGTTCAGGCGGTCGCGTATCGCCTTCTTTTTTCGGCACCCAGCAACGGCCATCGTTGCGCAGCGATTCTGACATTAAGGTCAGCTTAGATTGGTAATCGCCCGAAAATGGAATGCACGTCGGATGAATTTGCGTAAAGCAAGGATTGCCGAATGCGGCACCTTTTTTGTGCGCCCGCCACGACGCTGTCACGTTCGACTGTTTTGCGTTCGTCGAAAAATAAAAAACGTTCCCATAGCCGCCGGTTGCGAGAATTACGGCATCAGCTGCGTGAGTCTCGAGTTCTCCGGTTCTTAAGTTTCGAACAACAATGCCGCGCGCCTGGCCATCGATGACGACAAGATCAAGCATCTCGCGACGCGTATGAAGTTCGACGTTGCCGCCAGCAACTTGTCTCATCATCGATTGGTAAGCTCCTAACAACAGCTGCTGGCCGGTCTGACCCCGCGCATAGAAGGTTCGAGAAACCTGCGCACCTCCGAATGACCGGTTCGCAAGTGTTCCGCCGTATTCACGCGCGAAAGGTACACCTTGCGCCACACACTGATCGATGATGTTCGGCGAAATCTCGGCCAGGCGGTAGACATTCGACTCGCGAGACCTGAAATCCCCACCTTTCACGGTGTCGTAAAACAAACGGTAAACCGAGTCGCCGTCGTTCTGATAATTTTTCGCGGCATTGATACCACCCTGCGCTGCGATCGAGTGCGCCCGTCGAGGTGACTCGTGAATACAGAAAGTTTTAACTTTGTACCCGAGCTCGCCCATCGTGGCAGATGCCGACGCGCCGGCGAGTCCGGTGCCGACAACAATCACGGTGTGCTTGCGTTTGTTCGCTGGGTTAACGAGTTTCATGTCGAACTTGTAGTTCGACCATTTGTCTTCGAGAGATCCGCCTGGGGTCTTTGAATCTAAATTAATAGCCATCGGTTACCTTCCCGCCAAAAAAAATACGTAGAGCGGTTGCGACATGAATCCGCCAGCGACGACGGCTGCGTAGACATATCCAAATTTTTCGATTGCTGGTGAATATCGGGGATGAAAAAATCCGAGTGTCGCAAACGACGAATAGAACCCGTGACTCAAGTGAAAACCGACGGCGACCATGCATGCCAAATAAAACCCGACGTACGCAGGGCTTTGAAAGACCTCGATAACAAGCCGATGAATATCGCGCATTTCGACGCCGTTGTAAGTCACGCTGTAGTAGGGCCCGAACTTAAATGTAACCAGGTGATACACGATAAAAACCGCTAGCAAAATGCCGTGATAGATCATCCATTTCGACTGAAAACGAGGGGCTTTTTCTCCGCTTGGAGCCATCTCGTATTTATTTGGTCGCGCTCGTTTATTTTCAACCGTTACCCAAATGCCGTTCACGAGGTGAAGCAGGATTGTGAACACAAGCAGCGCTTCGGGGATATAAATTAGCGGGTTCGACGTGAGCGCGTGGCTATACTTGTTGTAGGCCTCCGGGCTGAAGATGATCAGCAAATTTGGCAGCATGTGGGCGAACACGAAACCGCTCCAGAGCAAACCGGTAATCGCCATCAGCTGTTTCCGACCGATACCGGACATAAGATACTTCACAAAGAGAGGTCCTTTCTCGACGCCACGATACGGGGCGCGCAGTTTTAGTTTTTTTGCCCGGCACCAATCGCCGATACCAACCGCCGACACCAACGGGGTCAGCGGCTTGCGGACTCAGCCGCACCGTGCCTTGCAGAACTAAAACTAGATTTCAGCTATTTAGTATTACGCCTCACGGGTTTCGGTGTCCAACGGTTCATCATACTTCGAGACTGTTTAAAATGAAGTTATCGCGCTAGTTCAGTGAATCTACACCACGGCCACACTGGGCCAGCGATTGGCGGCAGTCTTTGCGTCAAAACAATCGCTCCACGCGTCGCCCAACCTGCCACCTGGCGAAGCTTCTGATCTAGCTTCTGGCCAAAAGTTCTGGCATAAAGGCTCTATGAAAATTTCGGTCTGTATAAAGCAAGTCCCCGACACAGAATCAAAGATTAAACTTAAGGCAGATGCCTCGGGAATCGACACAACCGGCATCAAATGGGTGATGAATCCATATGATGAATATGCTGTCGAAGAAGCCGTCAAATCTCGCGAGACGGGCAAAGCGACCTCTGTCACCGTCTTTTCCGTTGGCCCGAAAGCACGTGTTGTCGAGAGTTTGCGAACCGCACTGGCGATGGGAGTTGACGAAGCTGTTGTCATCGATGCGAACGACGACCTCGACTCGAATATGACGGCGAAAGCACTTGCCGCTGCCATTCGGGCGGACGGTGAATTTGGCCTCGTTTTCACGGGAAAGCTTGCGATCGACGACAACCTCGCTTCGGTCAGCCAGATGCTCGCCGAAAATTTAGCGATCCCACACGCTACAGTTATTTCTAAACTTGAGCAGGGTGACTCGCTTATCGCCGAACGCGAAGTCGAAGGCGGTACAAAAGAAATTATACAGCTCACGCGCCCCGCGCTCGTTGCAGCGAACAAGGGGCTGAATATGCCTCGATATCCGTCGCTTCCCGGTATTATGAAAGCGAAGAAAAAAGTAATTAAAGAATTAACTCTCGAAAGCCTCGGCGTCACGGTTGCCGACCAGCGAACGAAGCATTCGAACTTTCAACTTCCGCCCGACAAACCACCTGTGCGAATGATCGATGGTGATGCCGCAACTCAATCGAAAACGTTGGCGACACTGCTTCGCCAAGAAGCAAAGGTGCTGTGATGTCAAAAGTTCTGATTTTCGCCGAAATGGCAGATGGCAAAATAAAAAAAGGTGCATTCGAACTTTTGACAGCAGCTCGCGCGGCAAATTTGGTAACCCAGGTTCTTGTCCTCGGGTCGGGCTCAAAGCCCTCGGCCGCGGCCCTCGGCGGCTGGAACGTGACAGATGCTTTTGTCGGGGACAACCCCGTGTTCGATAACTACAATTCAGAAGTTTTCGCCGAGGCGGTTTCAGGCGTGATTAA
>JALHOI010000191.1 GCA_022843085.1 Pseudobdellovibrionaceae bacterium | reverse complement strand
GTGAGTTCCTTCGGCCTCGATATGACCTTCATTCAAAACGAGAATGCGGTCGGCGTGGGCGACAGCTGCAAGCCGATGGGAAATGATAATCGCAGTTTGATTTTGCCCCGGTCGGTCGAACGACGTGTCGCGAAGACCGCGCAAAACTGAAGCCTCGGTTTTTCCGTCCACCGCAGACAAACTGTCATCCAGCACAACGATATCAGCTGACCTTGCGTGTGCAAGGGCGCGAGCAATCGTAAGTCTCTGCCTTTGCCCGCCTGAAAGATTGACCCCTTTCTCACCTAACCAAGCGCGAAATCCAAGCGGAAGTCGTTCAATCTCTTCGCGCATTGCAACGGCTTCGGCTGTTGCCAAAGTGTCAGGGTCAAGGTTTTCGAGAGATGAAGTCTGGGCCAAGCCGCGGCCAAAGAGGATGTTTTCTTCGACAGTTCTTGAGAACAAAAACGCATCTTGCGGCGCAACCGCCAGTCGCGATCTCCACGACGAAATCGAAAACTCTTCGATAGGCTGGCCGTTGACAAAAATCGACCTTGAGGGCGCAGGCCTGATTCGCCCCAGCAGCTGAACAAGTGTCGACTTACCGCTGCCAACCGGACCGACAATTCCGAGAACTTCACCACGTTTCAGTTTGAAATTTAAGTTTGCCAGCGCGGGTTGGCTTGCGCCCGGGTAGGTGTAGGTCAGGTTTCGGACTTCGAGAGATTCGAATGGCGCGGTCTCAACTTTTCCGCTGTCCTCAACGTCGGGTTTTTTTTTTAATACTTCGTTGATACGAGCGTAGCTCGAGCGACCCTGCTGAATTAAAGACAAACCCGACCCGATCGCGGCCATCGGCCAAACCATTCGCTTGATGTACTCGTGAAAGGCGACGAACGTTCCTAGCGTGACTGCGCCACTGAGAACATCTTTCGAACTCGAGGCGAGAAGTATGACACTGCCTGTTGCCACTGCGATCTGCAGCGCGGGTTCAAAAAACGAATCGTACTTTGCAACTAAGTTCGATGTCGAGGCGTAGCGGCGCGAAAATTCGCGAAAGACATTCTGCCTGTGCGATTCTTGCGCGAATCCTTTGACGACCCGAATTCCTGTTACAAGTTCTTGGTTATTTCCACTGAGTTCGGCCAGCCGATCTTGGTTGGCGCGTGAGGCGAGCGCGATTCGATTTTCCATAAATCGAATCACAAAAGGAACAGCCGGAAGTAAAATCATCGTCTTCCAAGTCCAATCGACTGAAATGGAAAGCATAAACGGAATAATAAACATAATCAGGAAAGCCGCATCGAGTAAGATCAGCAATCCCGGGCCGACCGCCATTCGAAACGAATTCACGTCGTTGATCATAAGGCTCATCAACTCGCCCGTAGGATTTTTCTCAAAAAAACTAGGACCAAGCTGCGAGTACTTTGAAAAGAGCCGGTTTCGAAGATGTTCGGCCACCGAATGATGAAACCGTCCGAAGTGAATGCGCCATTGATGACGAAAGCTTACGGCACCGACCATGAACGCGACGTACAGTAAAATCGCTTCGTGAAGCCCGGCGCGGTCTTGGCCTGTGATCGCATCGATCGCCTTCATCAGAGCAAACGGCGTCAAAATATCGAAAAGGTTGGTCAGCGCAAGGGTCAAAGTGCCGAGTGCGAAAGGGCGCCAGAAAAGGCGCACGTAGGAGCGAATCGGGCGCTGATCGTCGAGTGGCGTGACGGGCGAAGAATGCATCGCGACAAGATGCCATTTTCAGCTGCGAAAGGGAAGTCGGCTTCCTGGCGCTGAAAAGGCCACTCGAGCTACAATCCATCGAAGCCCAGTGACCGGAAAACTGAGATTGGCCCAAACGGGCTTTTACTTCATAAGATTTTCGACCGACAGCTTTCCGTTCGTGACCGCTTTTCCCTGAAGCGACGAGATCGGCTTGGCTGAATCGAGGATGGCTTTTTTGACATCAGCTGCCGTAGCCAGCGGGTTATCCGCCCAGTAAAGGGCCGCTGCGCCAGCCACGTGCGGGGCCGCCATCGAGGTTCCATCCCAGTTTGCCACGATGTTGAACTCGGGAAAGTCGATGACTTTATCGGTGTAACCATTTTCGACCACGGTTGAGAACACGGCGACGCCCGGTGCGCCGATGTCGACGGTTTTTGCTCCCCAATTCGAAAAGGTACCGAGGCCGTCGCCCTTGTCGATCGCTGCAACTGAAATGATATGTTCGTACCCGTAGCTTGCCGGGTATGCGGGCGCTGCGTTCGTGTCATTGTCGTAACCGACACCCATTGTGTCGCCGTTTCCAGCAGCCGCAACAAACAATTGCCCGGCCAGACGAGAGGCTTCAAGCACGTCTTTCAGCGCTTGGTTGCCGGCGGCGTCTTCTGGGTCTTCACCCGAGGATCCCCAGGAGTTCGACGAAACTTTCACGCCCATCTTCATGGTGTATTCGATCGCCTTAATAGCGGCTTCAGTCGAACCCTCGCCTGTTTCGCCGATAAAACGAAGCGCCATGATTTTCGTTTTTGGTGCGACGCCAGCGACACCTTTGCCGTTGTCGCCGCGCGCAGCGACGTTACCGGCGCAGTGAGTTCCGTGCCCCGGGTTACCGCCGCCCAACAAAAGTTCGAACGGAGTCACGCTCAAATCGAACGGTTTATTGTCGTTCGCAGCGAAGTCCCAGCCGACGACGTCGTCGATATAGCCGTTGCCGTCATCGTCGATGCCGTTTGTGGCCATGTCGTTGCCGCTTGCATCGACACCAGTCTCGCCTGGGTTGCGCCACATATTGTCGACCAAATCTTCATGAGTGTAATCGACGCCGGTATCGAGCACAGCTACGACGAAGCCTTCTCCCTGTGCGCCTTTCCAGCCCGAAACCACATTATTGTCGGACATGCCCCACTGTTGGCTGAAAAGTGAGTCTGCTCCGAGCCCGGGCGTACTTGGGCCGGGAATCGCCGGGTTATCGGCCTTCGCGAGAGTTGTGAGGGACACAGGTAAAGTACCGGCTTCGGCCTGGTGCTGAAGCGCATCGCGCTGAGCTCCCTTAGGAAGTTTGAAGTCGTGCATCAAACGAATCGGATAATTTGGCTGGACCATCACCACACCGGGCATGCTTTGAAGCGCGCGTACAGACAGCGTGCGAGATTTCGAGGCTGATTTCACTGCAACCCAACGGGTTCCGTCGTGCAGGGTTTGCGTGATCGGCGAAATCTGCGCGCTGTGGCCGGCGAGTTTCGAAAGCGAAGATACGAAGCTCGTCGTCTTTGGTCCGTGAACTTTCACTAATAGATTTGTGGCTTCAGAAGCGTGTGCGGGTTGGTGGCTGGCGATTGTGAGTAAGCAGCTTAAAATTAAAGCGGCAGCCCTTGAGTCAAAATTCATGTCCCCTCCATAGAATTTTCGAAAAGTATCTGCGAAAAAAACAAGCGATGAAGCCTCCGTCGTCGCTTGTCCTGTTTTGAACGCCAGGCCATCCTGGCTCGACGTTCGTCTTACGCATCCGTGCGATCAAAAAAGTCTAGGCGGTTCCATTTCGGAACCGCAAATGAAAAGGCGCATCTTAAATGTGCAACGTCGCACCGCATTCTCATCGACTCAAGATTGGCCGAAGGGCTGTTTAGATTTTTTTCGAACTTTCGTGCCACGCTGCGCGATGCTTCGTAAATCCGATTTTTCGGGTAGAGTCAGCTACGGTAAACGAAAGCTTATTGAGTCTTGGTAACGAACTTCAGTCAAACGATCGTCCGATTTTTCAGTGCGAGCCGCGCCTGCGACAAGCGAGCCTTGGGCTCGTTGCCGAAAGCGGCCGACTCAACTGATCCATCGTACGAACGAAATTGAATGATGAATTTGGAGAAAGCTGTGTCGACATCAAATTCTCTGCATCCACAGAACGCGGCGCCGCTGGTTAACAAACTCGCGGAACAAGCGATGGAAGATGCCTCGCGTGCATTTGCATTTACGACTCGTCTTGATGACATCGTCGCGTGGGGATCAAAAAACTCTTTGTGGCCGATGCCTTATGGAACCGCGTGCTGCGGAATCGAATTGATGTCGGTGATGGGGCCGAAATATGATCTGGCCCGTTTCGGTGCTGAGGTCGTTCGATTTTCTCCACGCCAAGCTGACCTTCTTCTGGTGGCTGGCACGATCACCGAAAAAATGGCTCCGATTTTAGTTCACATCTACGAACAGATGCTCGACCCCAAGTATGTGATCTCGATGGGAGCCTGCGCGTCGAGCGGGGGGTTCTACCGTGCCTATCATGTTCTGCAAGGCATTCATCAAGTCGTGCCCGTCGACATTTATGTTCCGGGCTGCCCGCCGACGCCCGAAGCCGTGCTTGATGGAATTATGTCTTTGCAGAGAATGATTGGCGAACACACGCCGCGCCCCTGGAAAGAAAACTGGAAGCGCCCCTCATTCATCAAACCAGCTTGATCGACAGGGACCCGACGACATGATTGAAACTACGAATCTCGATTCAACTCGCACGACAACTCAAGACACTCTATCGAAAGGGCTGATGAACTTGCGCGGTGATTTGCCGCCTGCGCTTTCATCTGAACTTCAATTTCTGACGACGCCTGTTGGCGACGATGTCATCCAGGTGCCGCCATCGAAAGTCCCTGAATTGTTTCGCACCCTGAAGGATTCGGGTCGCTTCGATGTGTTCTTAGACTGCACGGTCGTTGACTACATGAAGAACATGAACGGTCGCACGAAGCGGTTTGAGGTCGTCTACCACCTCTTCTCGATGAAGTCGTACGCGCGCCTTCGCATTAAGAGTTCGGTGAACGAAGGCGAATCGGTTCCGACAGTTTCGAAAATCTACAAGGCCGCAAACTGGTTCGAGCGCGAAGCGTGGGACATGTTCGGAGTTGTCTTCGAGGGTCACCCCACATTGAAGCGCTTTTTGCTTCACCACGAATTCGTCGGCTTCCCACTGCGAAAAGACTACGACGCCGATCACCAGCAACACTGTTCGTCGGCGCTGCCACTTCACTTCGACAACGACGCAAGTTTCGATCCTGGCGACCGCCAGCTCGTTCCGCTGAACATCGGTCCGGCGCACCCTGCGACGCACGGAACTTTGCGTATCATGGCTCAGATCGACGGCGAAACGATCGCGCGTGCGAATGTCGAACTTGGGTATTTACATCGCTGCTTCGACAAGATGGCCGAAACACACCCTTACAATCAGGTGATCCCTTACACCGATCGCCTGAATTACTGTTCGGCGCCGATGAACAACGTCGGTTATTGCAAGACGATCGAGCGCATGCTCGGCGTTGAGATTCCGCCGAAAGCACAGGCGATGCGAATCATCTTGTGCGAGCTCTCGCGCATCATCGATCACTTTGTTTGCATCGGTGCGATGGGCGTCGATCTCGGGGCCCTGACGGGCTTCTTCCATCTCTTCACGTACCGCGAAATGGTCTACACACTGTTCGAAAAACTTTGCGGAGCACGGCTCACAGTCTCGATGACTCGGGTGGGCGGTATGGCGCAAGACGCGCCCGAAGGTTGGTACGACGATGTTCTGGACGCGTGCAAAAAAATCCGCGGTGGTATTGAAACCGTCGAGGGGTTGCTTACCGGGAACAAGATCTGGCAGCAGCGAACTCAAGGTGTTGGCGCGATCTCGCAAGAGAATGCGATCGCATGGGGCTACACAGGCCCACTGCTTCGAGCCACCGGCGTCGGTCACGACCTTCGCAAGGCACAACCTTACTACGGCTACGATCAGCTCGATTTCAAAATTCCCGTCGGTTCAACCGGCGACGTTTACGATCGCTACCTAGTTCGCGTCGCAGAAATGCACGAGTCGCTTAAGATCATCGAGCAAGTTTGCAAAAACGTTCCATCAGGCGATTACACGATTCGCGACAAATCGATCGTGCTTCCCGAGAAGGCCGACGTTTACGGAAACATCGAAGGCCTCATGAACCACTTCATGCTTGTGATCAAAGGTCTTCGGCCACCCATTGGCGAAATCTATGATGCGACCGAAGCGGCAAACGGCGAGCTTGGTTTTTACTGCGTCAGCGACGGCAGCGGTCGACCATATCGGCTGAAGGTTCGTCCTCCGTGTTTTGCGCTCTATCAATCTTTCCCCGAGCAAATCACCGGGGGAATGTTGTCAGACGTCATCGCTATCTTGGGCTCGATGAATTTGATCGCCGGCGAACTCGACAGGTAATCGGCAAAGGATTTTAAGGTATGTTTCAGTTATCAAGTGACGGATTGAAGTACGTAAAAAACGAGCTCACGCGCTACGAAGTGAAGCAGTCGGCGATCATTCGCTGCCTCTACAAAGCGCAAGACGAAAACGGCGGATGGGTTAGTCCCGAAGTCATTCGGCATCTCAGTGAGGTGATGGATATCCCGGCGGCGCAGATCGAAGAAGTGGCGACGTTCTATACGATGTTCAACAAAACACCGGTCGGTAAGAACCACATCCAAGTCTGCGTGACGCT
>JALHOI010000190.1 GCA_022843085.1 Pseudobdellovibrionaceae bacterium | reverse complement strand
TTGCTCCAGGTAATTTTTGAAAGCGAGAAGCGCAAGTGACCATGTCAAAATCAGTGGAACGTCGGGTGTAATTACAAGCGAACCGATGCCGAAAAATGGAGACAGCAAAACGACCGTCAGCCACTGCACATGTTGAGTTTCGGAAATTGAATCTCCAATTATTTTTTTGAAAACCAAAAGACTCAAATGGCCGATGATCACCGCAGGAACTCGAACAACGCCTGTCAGGTCAAATCCAGGAATCAGGTACTGCACCGGTTCAAATACATGCCCAAGCCAGAACAGCCACGCAACACCGGCTGGATGATCGTAATACGACCACTGAAGATTGTGACTCCAAACCCAGTAGTAGGCTTCGTCATTCGAGAGGGGCAAAATTGCGGCTAACAAGATTTTGACTCCGAGTGCGAAGACAAAAACCTTGCGCCACGTCTGGGGCGCTACGATCAAGGCAGCTCCACGCGAGTCGGCTTACCGAGATCGCCAGGTACGCCGCGGTCGACGCCGTTGACGATGATGTTCACTGCGCCGCCATCAGAAATTCTTAAGTTTGCTTTTCGTTTAACTTTGATCGACTGAATTTGATCGCCTCGAAGCTGAAATTTTCTGGCGGCTTCGCCGTCTGCGGTCACCTCGATGTCGACTTGATCAAGTGCTTCGATTAAAATTTCATGTGACTTGCCGGCTGGAGCTGCGCCGAGCTGTTGAGGGGTCGAACTTGGGGCAGGCGAGGCTGTCGCGGCGGGAGTCGGAACCGGCGTCGATGTCGCTTTCGGTGTTGGTGAGGGCGCAGGAGTCGCACTCGGCCGAGGCGTCGCAGTGGGTTGAGGCGTCGCAGTAGGAACTGGAGTTGCTGTCGCTGTCGCCCGCGGCGTGGCCGTCGCTGACGGAGGTGCGATCGCCGCAGGCGCAGGTGTAGCAGTCGAAGGGGGAGCCACCACCTGTTTCGATTCGGCTGTCTTCGTTTCGACACCGTCCCGGCCGGTGACGTCAGCCGGGCCTGGGCCAGTTTCGTTGACTGTTCGAGGGATTGTTTCGGCAACGATCTCGCCATCATACGGCGTGGCTCTTTCTGACTCGTAGCTGTCCATTTTTTCTTTCAAAAAAACGATCAAAATGATGAGCAGAAGAATTCCACCAACAATGCCGCCTTTGGTAACAAGACTCGTTTCGTCCCGAAGTGCCGCTTCGGCGTCGACTCGTTTTTTAGCTCGACGTTCAATCGGCTGATTTGGTGCAGCCGGGGTTGTAGCTGGGGTTTCTCCAGAAGTTGCGACGGCATCGGTCGCTGCTGCGTTCATTTCTGATGGAAGTGTATCTTGAGCGGCGGGCCGGCTAAGAGTCGACCCCATTTCTTCCTGAAACGTTCGAAGAATTTCTTCGACGTCGACACCTAGAAATATTGCGTAAGATCGTACAAAGCCGCGCAAAAATGTTTTCGGCGGTAGATTAATCGGATCAGCCTCTTCGATCGCGACGAGAGTCTTGATCGTGATCTTCGTTGATAACGAGACCTCGCTTAAGGTCACCCCTTTTCGTTCGCGATTCTCTTTGAGGATTTGACCCGTGATCTTCATCTCATTCTCTCTTCTGCGCAGTTGCACTCACGTGCGTGTCTGAATTATTTGATAATTTCTAGAAGCGATTCAGCTTTTTTTACGTACCGTCCTTCAGGATAGTCGCGAAGTACGCCTTGTAGTCGCGCGACCGCCGCCGCAGATTTCCCCAATTTGTAGTGGGCGAGTCCTGCGAAGTACGCAGCCTCATCTTGACCTTCTGATCGACACGCGACGATCGCCCGGTCGAGCGTTTCGGCCGCGTCTTTCAACAGGGCGACACTGTTTTTTTCGAGAAGTCCCATTTCAAGCAGCGAGCGCCCAAGAATCGTTTGAGCAAAACAACTGCTGCGTTCGATTTTGAGTGCGGCGGTCGCCGAATCTCGTGCGTTTGGGAAATCTCCTTTTCTGAAGTAGGCGAGCGAAATATTTGTCCAGCCACGAATAGGAAACTGATAGGTCAAGTCGGCGGTCACACGTTTTGCCTCAGCAATGGCTTCAGCATATTGCCCACGCTCGATTAAAATCCGGGCGCGATTATTTCTTGCCTCTGTGTAATTCGCATTCAGTGCAATGGCGCGGTCGACGTGCAGAAGTGCAAGATCAAAGCGATCTCGAACGAAATAGGTGAGAGCTAAATTGTTTTGAATAGTCGGGTTTGTTGAATCTAATTTTTCGGCGGCCAACAATTCTCGTAAGGCCTCTGGGTACTTTCTGTTCGTAAACAGCGTTGTGCCCATCTGAAGGTGTAAATTGGCATTTTCTTTGTCACGATTCGGTTTCGATGCGCATCCCGAAATGGTGTGAAGCGTGCCTACAATGGTGAACACGACAAAGGCTCGAAACGCCAAATTTTGTGAGCGAATTTTTGTTCGAGATACCATCGATTAAAACGGTAGCAGCATTCGGCTAACCGAGCAAAATCAATTGGTTTTTCTAGATGTTCTTTCGGCGAAGTACCACAAAGGCCTCGATGTGATCCGTCTGCGGAAACATGTCGAGACCACGCGCTTCGACCACTTCGTACTTGGTTTTCTGCTTCTCGGTCGCCTCGCGAAACCGAACCAAATCGCGAGCCAAAGTGGCAGGATCACAACTGACGTAAACGATTAAGCTAGGCTTTCGTCGAGCCAAAAGGGGCATGACGGTCTGGCCGACTCCGTCTCGCGGAGGATCGAGAATCAAGATCTCGTCGAGGGGAAGCCCCTTCTTCGTTAAAAGACTAACAGCTCCAGCCTTTTGTCGAGCCAGCCACGAGTCAACACTTTCGATATTGAACGAGCACTGCTGAGCGCGTGGATTTTTTGATGCTTCGGCAACACTCGCTTCAGCCATCTCAACGCCCGTGGCTTCGACAACACCTTGAGGTCGAGCACGGCGCAGCGCTTCGATGACCGGGAACATGAGGTTGCCGTTTCCCGAGTACAGATCGAGCAAGTGCCAGTGAAGAATCTGACGTTTCTCCATCGCGTGCGCAACAACGTGATCACTCACGAGTTTCTGCAAAATCGCATTTTGTGCGCGATTCACCTGTGTGAATGCGCCACCGATCGACAACACGCCCGCGTCGTTGACGGCGACCTGAAATCGATCGCGAACTTTTAGGTTCTTCGAAACCTGTTTTGCGACATGTTCGCGCGCGAACGGAACAAGCGTCTTGTCGGCAATGAGGCAATCTGAAATCGGAACGAACGTGTGCGATTCGCGCTTATGATAACCCAGATCGTACGTGCCGCCCCGAGGTCGCGCTTGCAGCGTAACGCGCGACCGATAATGAAAATGAAGCTCACTTGCAACAAAGTCCGCAAACTTCGTCATTTCACCATCGTCAAAAGCGCGGCCGCGTTTCATCGTGTCGCGAAGTATGGCGTCTTTCTGCCGGACTTGTTCGTCATAGGCGACATGTTGCCATGGGCAGCCGCCGCATTCGTCAACAACTGGGCATGGCGCCGAGACTCGCGTCACCGACGGCGTCACGACTTCTGTCATTTTCGCTTCGATGAAGCGCGATGAAACTGCGGTGACGATGGCGCGTACAGCCTCGCCCGGAGCCGCGCCCACCACAAAAACAACTTGGCCGTCTGAAGTTCGGCCAACGGCCTTCCCACCGCGCGCAAGTCGAAGCGTCTCGAGCTCGAGTTTATCGCCAACGACAAGCGTCGATTTCGGTTTCGGCTCTTTCACTATTCGTTTACGATTTCAGACTTCTCAAAAAAGAGAGCCAATTCGCGTTGAGCGCTGGCCGCGCTGTCTGAACCGTGAACAGCGTTCTCGCCGACGTTCGCGCCATGCTTCGCGCGGATTGTTCCTGGTGCTGCTTTTTTTGGATCCGTCGCGCCCATCAGGTCACGGTTCTTCAGAACTGCGCCCTCGCCCGAAAGTGCCATGAGCATCACGGGACCCGACGTCATGAAGTCGACGAGTTCTCCGAAGAAGGGACGTTCTTTGTGCTCGGCGTAGAACTCTTCGCATTTTTTACGCGAAAGAACTGTCAGCTTCGCAGCTGCGATCTTCAGGTCATTTTTTTCGAAGTGAGCAATGATGTCGCCGATTGCGCCTTTTTTTACGGCGTTGGGCTTAATAATGCTGAAAGTCGTTTCTTTTGCCACGTGTGTCTCCAAAAGGTATCGACCCGAACTTAACGGGCCAGAATTAGCAAGGTGCTTGGTTGGCGTTGTCTACCGAGAAACTTCGCGCGAATCAAAGACGAAAGCCTCGGGGGGAACGGTTTACGTGCGAAACGACGCGAGATCTGTCGTCGTGGTTGAGGAACGCGCCGACAGCTTGGTCGCGGTTGCCGGCAGAGCTTGGTCTGTCTTCTGGAATTCTAAAATCAGATGGTTTTCAAGCAGCAGGAGGGGGCTCACCATCCATCGAAAAAGTTCATTTGCCAACTGAGGCTGATCACTTTTTCTTCGAAATCGACGCATCGTTTTGAAGGCCGACAGGCAGATAAACGGGTAGAGAAGCGGCAACAGCAAAAGTGAAGTTGTGTTCACGCGAGATTCGTGAATTTTAACAAGCCGAAACCCCGCTAACTGAGCGAACAATCGAAGACGAAAAAAACCCGTCAAGAACGTGTGCCCAAAGTAAAGTCTTGGTGCAGATTCATCTGGATTCAGAGGTGCGAGCCAAATTGAATCAGCTTCGTTCGGCGGCATGATTCGGCCAAAGGCTTCAGATTCGGTGAGCAAGTAGCTCATCTTACTTTTCAGGTTCGAGTAATTTGGAGTCGTCAGAAGCAGACGGCCGCCAGGCTCCAGAACTCGCGCGAACTCTCGAAACACGTGATCTTGATTGCCGACATGTTCGATACCCTCTTGGCAGACTGCAAACCCAAAAGTCGCCGACTCGCAGGGAAATTCCGATCCCAGGTCGCCGCGGATTACTTTTACGCCTTCAGATCTGAACAACTCGGGAATCAGATCGACCGCAAGTACCTCAGCGCCAAGTTTTTTCAGAGTCGTCGACGTGACACCGTTACCGGCGGGAAAATCGAGCGCACGGTGACCGCTTAAAGCTTCGC
This sequence comes from Pseudobdellovibrionaceae bacterium, assembly GCA_022843085.1. Lineage (GTDB taxonomy): Bacteria > Bdellovibrionota > Bdellovibrionia > Bdellovibrionales > JAMPXM01. The sequence goes on along the minus strand of JALHOI010000190.1, from coordinate 1,394 downwards.
GGTCAGCCTCGAGTACCCGCGCGACGTGCTCTTTGATTTCTTTAGTCCCGAAAAATCTCACGTTGGCAATGTTGCTGCATTGACCGGCGCCGTCAACCCCTCGAAGAGTAATCGAAAAGTCGTAAGAGAATATGTACCTTCGATCGATTGGTCGACCGCCTTTTCACTATGAATATCGGATACTTGGTTCCGAATCCGGTACTAGCGTCGGCTGCGGTGAAGCCCCTCCCATCTGTTGATAAACTTTGTCGAATTCTTCGACAAAGTTCCGGAACCCCACTGAAAGCCAAGAGGGGCGAATGCGTGCCACTTTGCGGCCGCTTTTGTCGACGAAGCTGACAGTTCTTCTGCTCAGACTTTTGACGAACACCGACCTTCTTCAATTTCGGTTCAATTAATTTAAATTAAAAAGTCCGAGTGGTACCCTCAGCGCTTCAAATTGTAGGAACTAACTTTCAGGAGATTTTGTGAAATCGGTCATGCATTTCTTTGTCGCCGTGTTGTCTGTTGTCGCGATTGCTGGGTGTGGCAAAACAAGCCAAGAAAAAGCGAAAGATACCGCCGAGTCAGCAGTTAACGAGTTCAACACTTCGACCAACGAGATCGTGAAAATGGGTCTTCCATCTGCGTCTTGGTCGGAGGAAAAACTCACTCGGTATGAAGGCTTATTGAATTCAAGCGAGAGCAGCTTAAATCGCGTCGAAGCACAGAACGGTCGGGACGGCGTCGTTGTATACGGTACGTCCTCAATACCTGAAATGCGGTCGGCATTGTCGAAACTTCGTTCTGCTGTCAGAACTGCTCGGACCGATAAAGCTGAAGCCGAGAGACGCAAACAATTCGACGATCTTGTTTCGGGCACCTACGATAAATACCGTAACTATGAGGCATCGATCGAACGCGCCGGTACGCCGTCTCCGACATGGTCAAACGAACAAATTGATCAGTACGAAGCAGATCTTATTGGTTTTGAGACGACAGTTGAATCGCTAGTCAATTATGGTTATGGCCATTTGGACCGTTATGATGCGGACAAGGCAATTAAGTCGGTAAAAGAAAAGCGCGCGCTTCTAAACGATATCCGAAAAGCAAAAGCATCGAAGCCTGCGGCCTGATATCAGCGTGCTCAATGAGGAGGCCCGCAAACGCGGGTTTCAAATTGCACTCGCCGTCGGCGGGTTGAAGGAGTCATGATGAAACTGAATTCAAGCCTTCTAACGTTCGCGGGCACTGTCTTAATGTTCGGCTCGATTGCTATTGGTCAAACTGGCAGTGACATTGCTGCCGTTGAACCAAAGTCTTGCGCTAAACTACGCGAGAACCTCATCGCTCAGATTTGTGTGGGCGACCTCGTTCAAAGTCGTCGGGGCTATGATGATGTGAAACCTGCCGTG
>JALHOI010000189.1 GCA_022843085.1 Pseudobdellovibrionaceae bacterium | reverse complement strand
TTCTCCGTCGATCATCAATTTTTGCCAGAAAAAGAAACTTACCTTTTTAAAGCCAGCGTTGGTCTTCGGAATATTTTTTGCCAAAACGGTATACATCGAAAGCGCGTTATAGGCGTTCACATAGTGAGCAAGCCGAAGCTCGGGTGTTTCAAATTGACTTGGCGTAAGGCGAGGGCCGTGGGTTGCAATGTAATGAACGTAGTCATCTAAGTCTCGACGATCTTTTGCTAGCCCTTGAAAATCGATGGCGCCGTTTGCATCAACGAATTTTTTTAAAACCTCAGCCCAAGATTGAATCGGTTCAAGACTTGATCTTGAAGCTTCGGCGTCAGGCATCCTCACTTGGGTTGCGCAGCCCACGGCCGCGGCCGCAACAAAAACTAAAAGCGAGAGACGACCGACAATGCTAAGAAAATGCGTCATATTATTTACGTCCTTCTTCTTTTCTAAACCGAGCTCACGGTTTCTTTCGCGCGACCTTTAAGTGGGGCCGGTCTAACTTTGGCCTGCGCGGCCTCAAGTTCCGTCTCGCCCATTTGACCCGTAAGCGGATTCCAAATTTTCTGGCCGTCCTGAGTTTTAATTTTGAGCGGTTTCAAAATAAAATCGTCTCGTTTTGCATTGTGAATACACATTGAAACAGGGCCATCGGCCGTCATCGTCATAAAGACGCAGCCGTGGCACCGGTCGCGGTCGAGCTTCTTCGCATCCATGAAATTGTGGATGAAGAACGAGATCTTTCGCGCGCGTCCACGCGACTTCACAAGCTCGGTTCGTGCCGCCCACACTTTGCGAGCAAGCCAGCCAACCCCCTCGACCGCAAGTTTCGGATTCTGCGCGATACCGTTGAATAACGAAATGACGGCTTTTGCTGGCTCACGACGGTCAAACTTTGTTTCTGCGGTCTGAACGAAAACGTTTCGAACAAACTCTTTTTCGTCGAACATGTCGAACATGCGTCCGTTGACCTCAAGTGCCATTGCGTACCGGTTGCACTTTGGGTGTCCTACCAACGGCACGTCGAAGGAGAGCTTGGTGCCGACACCTTTTTCGATCTGTTCCGACACGGTGTCGGGATTAATCAAAAACTTTCGCTCGCGTAGAACTCCGCGTCCCGTGTCAGCTTGCAACTGAAATGAAGCAAGCCTGACAACTTCAGTATGTTCGCTGAAGAATCTGACGACATCGGGAATTTCGTCAAAATTTCCAGCATGGACCGTGGTATTAAAAAAAATTGAGACCGGAAGCCCTCGAGCGCGATTGATGTAATCGAGACGTATCTTATTTAACGACTTCTCATCGGTAAAGCCTTTGCGTTCTTGGGTCGTGTCCACGTGAAACGCGATATCGACGAGGCCTGCATCGATCATATCAACGATGAGGTCACGCGTACATTTGATACCGTTTGTAAACAGCGACGGACGCATGTTGAGGCTGCGAATCCGTTTGATGATCAACAAAAGTTCGTCCCTCTTGCGAAGGGTCGGGTCGCCGCCTGTTACCTGAACGTCGGTGTGGTCACCGTAGTGGTGATGAATCATGTCGATGCGGCGGTAAACTTCTTCGAGTGGGATGTCTTTAACTTCTTCAGAACGCTCTGACAAATAGCACAGGGTGCAGTCGAGATTGCAGCGTTGTGTGATTTCAAGAGCTACGCAGGCAATTGGCCACCTTCGACCCAAAAGCTGATGCGGCGACCACTCTTTGATGTCCTTCATTCGCTGCTCGGCGCGGCGAAGAGAACTCTCGCTTGGCTTGAGTGCCGGATACGTTTCCCAAGCTTTGACTTCTTCCGGTCCCATATAGCCCATCTCGGGCACTTCGCTCCAGATGTCGTTGAATGTGGCGTCGTGTGCGTTAGAAGTCGGGTCAGTAAACTTTTGAGCCATCGTTGATCTCCCCCGGTGTTCATGATGAAACCGAAGATCCCAGTTCATGTCAAAAATTGAATTTGATTAATTCGAGGCAGAAAGTGTGTCTTGAACACGACAGCTCTCGTGTTGACCTTTCTCGCACGTTGGCAAGTTCGACGATCTTCGAAATTCGACTTCGAGTGTTTCGCCAAGCTACTTTCTCAGCGCTGACAACGCGATGGGGTCAAGATTTGGCGACATCGACGACGGCACGCTTCATTCGCTCATCCGCTTTGAACCAAAAACGAATGCCACAATAGAAATCGGGTGCACGATTTATTGAATGGAGGCGGATTGAAAGAGACTTTCGCAGCGGCCGCGGGTCGCCTGGGCACGCGAGGCCAGAGCCGCGGTTGGAAGCGTCCCGCGAAGCGGATTCGCAATTCCGTAAGTCTCGTCGATCGAAGCTACCAGCGGCTGTGAACTGCGCCTGCGGACTGCAGTCGGTGGTCGACAACTTTGGAACCGGCCTCTCATGTCTCGAACGAATTCATCTTGGCCTCTCTGAACTCCTTGAGCTCGAGGCTTTAGTGGTCCAGCCCACAGAGACGGCGGCCAGCAAAACGAATCTTAGGTGTCGATCCGTAATCATTGATTAAGTGTCAATTGCTCAACTTTCGTCGTCAAGTCGAGGCGACACAGGTCTTCACGCGGTCGTCGCGGTGAAGCGTAGAGGGTAGTTCGAATTCCAATCGTCCATCAAGGCTGTTCTGCGGTTTTTGATCCATTCCTCGGCCGTCAATCGAGATTGAAGCTGCGACCCTGGCATTGACAGCAAGTTCGGTTGCAACTTCGTGCTCCGCTACGCGTGTAGCGTGCTCGATTGCTTTCTTGGGTTAATGGTCGACAATCCTCTCCTATTTTATATCGATTGAGCGCTGTTTCGAGAAGCACAGTACGTCCGACGAATTTCCCGAAACAATCCATCGACAGCGATCCAAAGTTATATTAGCTTCTTTTTCGATGTCGAAATCAAAACAAATTTCGCAAAAAATCAAGCAGCTGTCTTTCTTGCCGACGGCTAAAGATGCGATGGGCGGTGTGAAGCGTGGGACGCACGTCAAAACGAAGCGGCCACTCGTCAGCCGAAAACCGCTTCACGTTTGCATGCGGTCTTCGCTGGCGCGGGGCCAAAGAACAATGCAAGGACGTAGTCAATTGAAGGTGAAACTCATCGTCGATCAGGCCTCTCGAAAATTTCACGTCAGGGTCGTAAGATTTGCGAATGTCGGCAATCACCTACATTTTGTCGTGAAGCTTCCGGGCCGCGGGGCAACCTCACGTGATTTGTATGGAAAATGGATTCGAAGAATCACTTCGCGCATTGCGCGCGAAGTCGGCGGATCCAAGCGAGGCCAGCCTCTTAAAGATCAGGTTGGACGCACGACAGATGATCAAGGAAAACGCGTCAGGTTCTGGGATGCGATTCCCTACACCCGAATCATTCATGGGTCTCGCGGCTGGCGAGTCATCGATCGCTATGTTTTAAAAAATCAGCTCGAGGCTCAAGGCCTGAGGGGTGACTTGGCCGAAGTGCTTGCGCTGGAGCACTTTGAATCGAGTCGCATCGACCGTTTGCCGGATTGGAGAGCGGGATAAAAGTACTCAAAGGCGTTGGACTGACATGTGACGCATTTCGAGTCCCGACACGCCTCGGCGCCGTGAAAGTTGCCGTGAAAGCGGCCGTGAAAGCGGCCGTGAAAGCGTTAGATTCGAGCCAAAAAAAGCCTGCGGACTGGCCGCAGGTTTTTAGTTTCAAGACCGCTAGAGGCAGAGGCGTCAGCCCATCTTCTCAGCAGCCCATTTCCAATTCACGATGTTCCAAAAAGAACTCAAGTATTTCGCGCGGTCGTTTCGGTAATCGACGTAGTAAGCGTGTTCCCAAACGTCGGCCGTGAGAAGTGGGATGTGTCCGTCTGTGACGGGGCAGCCTGCATTCGAAGTCGAGATGACCTCAAGTTTACCGGCTTTATTTTTTACAAGCCACGCCCAGCCCGAACCGAATGTTTTAAGGGCAGTGTCGGTGAACTTTTCTTTGAAGGCTTGAACAGATCCGAAATCTCGTTTGATTGCATCAGCCAATGCGCCAGTCGGTTCGCCACCGCCACTTGGAGAAAGGCAATGCCAGAAAAAGGTGTGGTTCCAGATTTGAGCCGCGTTGTTAAACATGGGGCCAGATGACTTCGTGACGATTTCTTCAAGAGTCATTTTTTCGAACTCGGTACCTGGCACGAGCTTATTCAAATTGTCGACGTAGGTTTTGTGGTGTTTTCCGTAGTGATACTGAAAAGTTTCAGGCGACATGTGTGGCATGAGGGCGTCAGTCGAGTACGGAAGCGTTGGAAGTTCGAAAGCCATGGTCGGATCTCCTCTGTGAAGCTCTATTAACTGCCAGAGAAAGGCGTTGAGCGGTAGACTCGGCGCATAAGCTTTCAAAAATTAAAGCAGTGTTCCAGTTAATATGAATCGCGCTATCGAGAAATAGATTACGAGACCTGTTATATCGACCAGCGTCGATACGAAAGGTGCCGACGCGCTGGCGGGATCAAGCCTCAGCTTTCGCAGGATAAACGGGAGCATCGCGCCAAGCACCGACCCAACCAACACGACGCCAACGAGACTTGCGGCAACGCAAACGCCAACTAACAAATAATGATCCGTGAACACTTTCTTGTCGTCGAGTGCTCCGCCGATGGCGATCCTTAAAAAACCGATCGTTGCAAGCAGGCCCCCCAGCGCAACGCCGGTTAAGACTTCTCGCTTTAAAACCTTCCACCAGTCACTCAAGCGAATTTCGCGAAGAGCCAACGACCGAATGATGAGGGTTGTCGCCTGCGACCCGGCGTTGCCTCCGCTTGAAAGAATGAGCGGAATAAAAAGTGTCAGAACAATCGCCTGCTTCATGACATCTTCAAAGTGGTTCATCGCATTGGTTGTGAATATTGCGCCGATGAAAAGTAACATCAGCCAGCCGCCGCGCTTTTTCACCATCTCTGGTAAAGTGACTTCGGGGTAGGGCGCATCGAGAGCCTCTTGACCGCCCATCTTTTGAATGTCCTCAGTCGCCTCTTCTTGATTCACGTCTAAGATGTCGTCGACAGTGACGATACCCTGCATTCGTCCGTCTTTGTCGACCACGGGTAAGGCAATAAATCGATGCTGCTGAAAAATGCGACCAACTTGCTCTTGGTCCATTTCGTCAGGAATCGAAACGACTTTGTCTTCCATCACATCTGACACACGTTTTTCGGCCGCGTGAACAAACAGTTGGCGAAGCGACATCACGCCGAGAAGTCTTTGATTCGAATCGAGGACATAGACGTAAAATATCTGTTCAACGATTAAGGCTTGCTGACGAATGTAGCGAATTGCCTCGGCGACCAACATGTCGGGTCGCACGCGAACAAATCGCGGACTCATCAACCCGCCGGCTTCGTCTTCGCGATAGGAGAGCAGCGCGATGATTTCGCGTCTGACTTTTTCGTCGATAAGGCCGAGTGCTTCTTGGCGAAGCGTTTCAGGAAGTTCTTGAATTAAGTCAGCGGCGTCGTCAGGGGCTAGAAATCGTAACCAAAGCCTGCGCTCGGCGCGATTGAAGTCGTTAAAGAGGCCCGCGTGGTCGCGGGGTCCAAGTGCTAGAAAAAAATCTTCGGAGTCATCCGTCGCGAGGTTGCGAAAAGTTTGAAGACGATCTTCGCTTGGCAGGTGTGGCCAGGTCTCGAGAAGACGGGCCACGAGCCCCATCTGTTGAGTCTCGATATCTGACACTGGTTACCTCGCAAAACTACCTTCAATGAAATGAACCCGGTTCGACAAGAAAGAACTGAGGGATCTCGGCGGAAAAAGTTTTGGGGTTCGTTCCAGAGACCGAGGTCATTTCGTAACTTCCTCGCATCGAGCCTGTGGGCGTCGAGAGCGGGCAAAAGCTCTCGTATTCGAACGTTTCGCCAGGTTCAATCCACGGCTGCTGACCGATGACACCTGGACCTTTAACCTCTTCCACCCGGCCAAGTCCGTCGGTGATGACCCAATGGCGACTCAAAAGTTGAACTCGATCATCTGATTTGTTCGTAATGCGAATTTCATAGGCGAACAGAAATTGATGACTGTCGATATCGCTGTTTTCGGGCACAAAGCGACTTTCGACCTCAATTTGCACCCCGTGGGTTGTTGCACGTTCGACCATAGTGCTCGGAGTGTCGTCTGGCGGGTAATGAGTGTCAATCGACGTTGGTGGGGTTCAAAGCCCCTGGACTAGATCGTCGTTCGAATATTCCGATCTAAGTCGTATGAGTCGAAGTCTGTTTCAGTATTTCTTGGTGGTAACCATGTTCGCAAGCGGCGCAAGTGTGGCTCCTGCAAAAGAGCCGCCGACCGAAGCTTGCTTGATTGCATTTCGCAGTCTTTTCGAAAACACGACCGAGCTTAGAAAAGAAATTTGGAAGACAACCGATTATTTCTATTGGGGTCGTCTCAATACCCAACTGCGCTCGATTTCCGACAAGAAACTCGTAGATTTTTTCGGCATGTTTCCGACCAAAGAGGCGTTTCTCGACGTCCGCGGTGGTATTCAGTC
>JALHOI010000188.1 GCA_022843085.1 Pseudobdellovibrionaceae bacterium | reverse complement strand
TCGCGAAAGACGAAATTTCTATCTGTGCGAACCCGTGCCGCTACTATCACTTCGCCGCTAGCAGAGCGTGAGCTCAAGTCAATCCTTGGGATTATCAATGCAACGATCGCTTTCGAAACACTTCGTTGGGCCACAATCACAATCGGCAGTGAGTACGGCAGTTTGTCGGGGCTCGACGCGTGACTTTTTTCGAAGTCGATACGCTTCGCAGGTACCGGTGAGTCCACCTGGGTAAACTGTGGCAGTTCCACCCGCTTTCGCGCAGAACTTAGTCAGCTCCGGCGTTATCTCCGAACCCCACCTTTTGGCAAATGCGACATTCGTCGCGAGCACGGCGCTTTGAACCAAAAGCAGTAAAGATACAAATTTCGTCATCATAAATAACTCTGACCGCACTTCACCATTTCGGACACGGGCGTAAACTCGGCCGCGAAAAAGTAAGGCGCCTTATCTTTCAATGAGAGTCTATCCGAAAACCTAAGTTAAATGAACCGCGGTCGACGCGACGCCCTACTTTGTAATTTCAAAACTGATCTGCGGTCCGTCGATCTTGTACTCAGAAAAAGATTGCGTCTTTTGAATCGCAATGTTTCGCCTCTGTAAGGTTTCAAAGATTTTTCTCGCCTTAACATCGTCGGAAATCGGCGTGATGATTATCCGTCCGCCTGGTTTCAGAAGCCGGTAGAGCTCGTCAACCGCAGTATTGAAATGGTCCTGATTGAAATGGCGAAACAAGTGAGAACTCGTGATGAGATCGAAGCTTTCTGAGGGTAAATCTGATTTTTGAGCCGTGCCGGCGACCAGGTACTTTTGATTTACGCGCAAAAAATCTGGTATCGACTCTTTCGCAATCGTAAATGCGGCAAGGTTGCTCAAACTTTCGCTTGAACCGTCGTACCACCAATCCAATTGTTTTGTGTTAGCAATACCAAACTCTTCATCGAGGTAGCGAGCCATCTCGGTTCCACCCGAGCCGACATCCAAAACTGACTTCCCCTTGAGCCTTTCAAGGTTGTTTCCATACAGGCTGCGCAGATTATAGAATGCGTCGACGACGTACTCGGGGTGACGGCTTGTCGTCACATTATAGACGCCTTCGCCTTCCATGTTTTTTCTCGCGAGAAGAGTAAACACGTTTTGGCAGAACGATGAAACTAGAGTTTACGAAAGGGCGATCACCCGTTACCGCCACCCGTAAGGTGGCCACCTGTAGACACGGTCTCCGAGGGTTCGGGCGTAGGCGTACGCGATAGTCCTCACCTGCACTCATACCCCATGGCGCGAGCCGCGCCGCATCGATCTTTGAGAGTGAGCCACCTTTCGTATTGCCAGTACCAATACAGCGAAAGCCCTTCGAAGTTACGTGTGTACGAAGTGGGGTCGCTTATCGGAACAAACTTATTCATTAAGAACCTAGGTTTCCATCCGATCTCAAACCAAATCGGTGTCGACTTTTCGGCGGCGGCAAACACTTCGCCATTCCACAATTGAAATCCGCCGTAAGAAAAAAATGAAAGTTCGGCAAGAACCTGCGGACTAAGTGAAATACGTTTTGATTTTTGCACCGCAGGCGTCACGGATTCTTTTCCTGTATTCGGGCCAGCTCTTGTCTGGCGACTGTCACTGGTCAATCCGCTCGCGCAGGCGGTCGGATTCGTAAATTGTTTAAACGCCTTGCAACCCTCGGGCGAAGAACAAAGCGGAAGTTTCACCGCGAGCGCGGAACACGAGCCCGTTTGCGCGATCATTTCTTCGGGAACTAATTTAAAATCTTGCCCGCGAAGCTTGTCGAGATACCGATGCAAACCTGAATATTCATGTAGAACAACGTTTTCGGAGAACACTCGCATAACCAATCTTCGAATTTCGGGGTCGAGTTTCGCATAAGCGAGGACAAATTGCTCTGGGCGTAGATTCGCCATCGAGACGATCGAGTCTCTAATGCTTAGCCAGCGTTGAATTTTTTCTAGCGGATCATTTTTAAGTAACAGCTGCAACTGTGCTTTTCGTTCGGCGTTTCCATTTAGACTTTCGAGCATCGTCTTCCGCAGAACCCGCGACGCTTCCGCAAGAGCGAGGAGATCGGTGCGGACTGATGGGCTGTACGAGTTTGTAAAAGCGGGCGGAGCCGATATAGATTCCAGAAATGCGGACCATTTCGAGTTCGAATCGCCGACCATCCTTTGAAACCTAGATGTGTTTTCGAAAGAATAAGAAAGCAGAGCCTCGCGATCGTTCGAATCAAATTCCAATCCGTGGGCATGTTGAACGGTCACGGCGGTGATCGATTGAATTTCGAGGGCATCAGCAATGTTTTCGAGATGCCACTTGTTCATCGTCAGGTACCAGAAATCGGGAGGAAGCCGCCGCAGCACTTCAAAATGTTTAGAAGAGGTGTGGATAATGTCAGCCGAGATTCGGCGCAGCCTAGAATCCTGAGAGGAATCCACGGCAAGGTATTCGTAGGCTACGGAATCGGTGTTCAATGTTGGAAGTCCCGTTTGGGTGAATCCGCTTCTTGTATACTGCGAAAACCGACAATATTGAGTGATCAAGCCCTCAAGGTTGTAGAGGCAAATTTCACGCATACCTGTTGGAGTCGCCACCCGAACCGGTCGAATAGTGACGTAGGATGAATCTCGCGAGCCTCTACCGGAAACTCGGATGTTTAGCAACGAGTCAAAAAACGAGCCCTCAACGGATTCACCTTTCGACTCAGATTCAGATGCGGCCAGGTAAGAAGTTTTCGCGCGATCAGGGGCGTCGGCTGCTCCGGATTTGCCGGCAACGCTGAAGATCGACGAGCTTGAGATGCCTTTTTCGAAATCGAGACGTCCCAATTGAGCGATGAACTGTTCGACCTTCCCGCTTAAGCCGCTGCTGCCAGCGCCTGCCGATTTTTCCGGATCCCCACTCAAATAGTAATCATCGATCGAACCGGCAGCGCGTTCGCCCATTTGTTCAAGCGCCATCACCAGAAGTGCTTGAGGCTTCAAAACTGTGATGCTCGCGTCGAGCCTTCGAATTTCTCCAGAAACTAGAAATTTAGCTTTGCCATCGGTAATGACGACCGCTTCCATGTGAGTCGGTGACAGAAAAAATCCAAGCTTCGAGCGTGCGGAAATCAATTGCGGAAATTCCGTGAGAAGACTTAACAGCGTCAATGTTTGTGCGACACAGTTGCCGCCCCAATCGAGAAGCACCGCCGTCAGCGTTCGTCGTTGACCGCGATAGTCTTCAAGTTCGTTTGTAATCACGTCACGACGAAATTCTTCGATGTCCGCGATTTTTCCATCGACGATGCGCTTTTTCATTCGTTGAAACCGCGACTTCAAAGTCGTTCTTGCGAGCGTGACGTCCGCTGGCCAGTAGCCTTTGAGCCGTTCACCGTCGATAAGTAAATCGCCAAGACCGTCGATGGTGCCGGTCGAATTCCATCCGGCGAGTTTTGATTTTGCCGTCGATATCCACTCTGACTTTGTGGTTTCGAGTTGAGACGTTTGTGGAGCCGCAAAATCTCTTTGTTCGATCAAGCGCTCCGATTGCTCAGACGCCGTATTCAGAGCGAGCGCAACGAGTAAGCCGGTCGACGGCGGTGCGCCCGCATAAACGGCCAAAGCGGGCGAGTTTGAATCGGTCGTGTTTGAAGCCGACTTGTTATCGCCTTTGTCGCGCGGATAAACAATGACGCCGCCATGGCCAACCGCCGATGCGCCAAGCGCTTTCTGCATGGTCGTGACTTTACTCCATTTTGCCGTGATCTCGGGAAAACGAATGGCGTTTTTAAACTTCAATGCGGCGGCGGCGGTTTCTCTCGCCAAATCGGATGCGGCACCCGCGACTCGTGTCGTGGCGTTTGCGACTAGACCCGGTCCAGCGATGAGTCCAAGCGCAAGATCTCGTCCAAACTTAAGAGCAAAGAGTGCGTTTGCGTACCGAGGGAACCCCGCAATGATCGACGCCGCCTTGGCGCGTATCGCAGGATCTTCGTGCATTTGAAAAGCGTCGACAATTTTTAAACCGAGAGGTTGGTCTTGGCTGACGGTCAGCAAATGACCCTCAATAAGTTCAAGAATTCTTTTTGAACGAGCGCTTGAGTCCGATATGTCCTCCGACTGTAAAACTCCGGCCAGAAAGGTCTCGCGCAAGTAGCCGATCGAAATTCGGTCGCCAATTTTTTCGATGCCGAACTCAGTTGGAAAGGTTCTTTGCCAAACGCGAAAATTCACACCCAGATAAGAAGGACGCTTCGCGATCTGTTCCCAAGCTTGGTTCGAGGACGTGGCCATGCGTTTATCTAGAAGCAAACCCCACTCGTAAATAAATGTGCGCAAATATCGCTGATGCAACAAAAAATCAGGGCGGTAATCTTCGAGCCCTTCCGCCATGTATTCATCGAGCACGGCTGCGTAAATTAAATGGGTTAGCCGCGCCGCCGCTGCGGCGGCTGTTTGCTGTGAATTCGCACTCGATTGCGTTGGTGCCCGTTCGACGTCCGCGCGAAGAGGCAGCGCCATAACATGTATCGCAAGCGAGAAAATCTGAAGCCATAAAGCGATCCTGACCGAACGTATCCTCATCCGCTAAGCAAGAGCAACGCGCGGACCGAATGATAGGCACTTCATAAGCAATTGGCTAACGCCGCAGGCCTGAGCGGTGTCCATCTTTCGAACACCGAGGGCGAAGAAGCGTCACCTCAAAATCAAATCGAATTGGGCGGTCATACGTTCGCCGGGGCGACGTGATTCAAATTGGTGGATTATTTCTTCACGAAGTCCTACACACGATGGGGTATCCGGAAGAACTCGCTGAATGCCAAAGTATGCGAATTCTGCTTTGAAACTTCGAACTCAGTTGTCAGAAATCGCGCGACCGACCGACCTCAAAAAGATTTCAGACAGAAACCTAGCTCGAGAGAGTAGCGGCCGAGACTACTTCAAGCGACTGGGGATCGCCTGCGTCGATGGAGCCGGAGCGCCCCTTGCTAGAGAGTCACTGATTGATGAACTTCAGCGCATCGCTACGAATTGGCGAGCTTACTCTCAAATTTCTTAGAAGTCGGCCTTCTCGAAGGTCTGGATATTCCGGAACGGAATCAAAAGCTGGCAACAATAGAGGCATTACTGCAGTCGACATCCCAACAGCTCGCATCCGCCTACCCGCTCGAAGTCGAAATTTCTGTTTGCGAGCAGACGAAGTCGATTGGACAGGCCGCTCTTCGTCTGCGCCTCGAGGAGAAAAGATTCCGTAAAATCCGCGAGCTGCTCGAGTTCGACTAAAATTGTTCGCTTCGAAATAGTGTTGTCGTCATTTGCTCTTGCCGTCATTAAAGTCACGCGACATTGGTCTCGCTCTGATGCTTGCAAGGGACGGAGAAAACTGATGCCACGCCGATATTAAAGCCTACCGCCGACCTCGATTGTGAGGTCTACGCCGAAGCTCCAAATTCGAGTGTTTCAGAGCATTACGAGAACTGAAAATACTTGAAATCCGCTACGGGAGAGTAACCCACTTTTTGATAGATACTATTCGAAGTCGGGTTCGCGAGATCCGTAAATAGCATACCCTTTTTTCCTGCATCGACGATCTTCTGGCTGACCGCCGCGACAAGCGACGAAGCGTAACCTCGGCCACGCAAATGTAAGGGGGTGTAGACCGGCGCGATCCAACGTTCCCTTGCTGTCCGTCGCGTTGAGCCTAGTAAGCAAACGCATTGACCTTGATCTTCCCAAATGAAGAACTCACCTTTTCCAGTGCTCTCACGAGCTTGCCGAGCGAGTTCTTCATCTGATTGTTTTGGATCGTGCGGAACCGCTTCAATGCGGAATTCGTTTAACCATCTGACAATGACACTTTCGTCATCCGCGCGCGCTAGCCGCGCAAAGCCGCTGGCCGGAATACATTCTCTCACCGCCTCAAGCTCGAAGAGTCGTAAGTTTGAAATCAGTTTCGACGTACAGCCGGTCGCCGCGCTCCATTCTGAAGCAAAAGAGTCTGCGCTTGGTGACGGCCCGTTAACACCAGGAAAGCCCGAGACCGTATTTTTTAACGAACGCGCTAACAAACTCGCGGATTCAGCGCTGGCCTTAGAGATGATGAACGGAAAGCCAGGTTCGGTCTGCATGCCCGCAACCACGAGACTTCCGCTTTCAGATATTCCCCGCACCATGTGTAGGACTTGTTTTCCACTTTGGTGATACCGCGCAGCCAAACTGAGAATGAACGAGTGCACCGCCGGATTCTTCTCCAATTCTAGAGAAGAATTTTTCAAAAAATCTGACAGGTCTGAATCGAATTCAAGTTTGCTGAACGACATTTCTTGAAACTAGTCCGCATCGACCTAATTGGCCAACTAACAAATCGATCCCAGCGGGCCACGGCAGATGGGCCGACCCCTGTCGCTCGGCCAGCAGCCAGCAAGCGGCGCCTTTCGAATCAATCGGATCTCGAACTTGGCTTAACTTCTCATGTGTTGAAAATTAATGGAGAATACCCGTTGCG
>JALHOI010000187.1 GCA_022843085.1 Pseudobdellovibrionaceae bacterium | reverse complement strand
CTGAAGACTTGTACGATCCCGATAAAAATATTGCTCTCGGCACTTATTTTTTAAAAAATCTTTTCAAGAAATACGATGATCAATTCATTTTTGCGGTGAGCGGCTACAACGCCAATGATCGCGCGATTCAAGGTTGGATTAAAACTCGACTACGGCCCGATCCGCTCGAATTTATCGAAGAAATTCCCTATGATGAAACCCGCCTCTATGTGAAGCTTGTGATAAGGAATTTCGTCATCTACCAACGGCGACTCAGCTCGACCCCGGTCGAGTTCCCAGAGAAGCTTTTGAACATCAATCAGACCGGAACCAGCCAATAAACGCCGTCTCGAATTGAGATTCAGCTATGTCGGTCGTGAAACTCGACGGGACCTCTAAAGAGACCGCGATTCGACCGACAAGCCTTGTATGAAATCTCGATTCGAAAAGCTTACGGCACGCCATCCTTTCGCACGCGTCGCAATTGTTTCGGCTTGCTTCATCGGCGGCTTTGCAATTTGGGGCTACCTTGGTCAATCGACACACAAAGAACCCGCATCGGTACCGACGACCGGCGCTGCAGGAATCGGGGCGTCATCCAGCACGCGTGATTTAATTCTTAAGAATGCGACAGGCGTCGACAAGGGCGGCAAAACAAAAGAACAGAACGTGCTTTTGAATGACCCGTTCATAAAAGAGAAGTGGGGATTACTCGCGACAAAAACTCACAAAGCCTGGGAGATCACTCAAGGCTCGAAGGATATCATCGTCGCCGTCATCGATACCGGCATCGATATACGACACAAAGATCTATCCGAAAACCTTTGGGTCAACAAAGGTGAAACCGGCAAAGACAAAAATGGAAAAGACAAAGCGACAAATGGGGTCGACGACGACGGCAACGGTTTCATCGATGACGTTCACGGCTGGAACTTTGTCGCGAACACAAGCGATCTCACCGATAACCACGGACACGGCTCGCACATCGCCGGAATTATTGGAGCAAAAGGCGGCAACAGTTTCGGTATCTCGGGTGTAGCACCCAAAGTTTCAATGATGATCTTGAAGTACTATGATCCGAAGTCGCCCGGTGCGAATAATTTGAAAAATACCATTCAATCGATTCGCTACGCGATAAAAATGGGCGCTAAAGTTATCAACTACTCAGGTGGCGGCACAGAATACTCAGCCGAAGAATTCGCCGCGGTCAAAGAAGCGGAAAAAAAAGGAATCTTGTTTATCGCCGCAGCCGGGAACGAGCGGTCGAACAGCGACGAAGCTGGCAAACACTACTACCCGGCTGATTACGAGCTCTCAAACGTCGTTTCAGTCACGGCTGTGAATGAGAAGGAAACTAAGGTTTTGCCGTCGAGTAACTACGGTGTGCGGACTGTCGACATCGCCGCACCCGGCGATCAAATTTATTCATCTCTTCCCGGCAATACATTTGGCCGGATGACAGGCACGTCCCAAGCGACCGCATTTGCAACCGGAGTCGCGGTTCTAATTATGGCTCACCGACCCGAGTTCGTCGCGGCAGACGTCAAAAAGTATCTTTTAAGAACCGGTGATGAATATCCAACGCTTCTTTCAAAAACTGGCAACGCGAAACTTCTAAACGCCTACCGAGCCTTGACGAGTCTCGACATGGGTGTATCGATCACCGGACAAGCCACTGCAAATACGGATCACACTTCGACGTCCGCATTTTCAAGTGACCCGGCTGTGCGAAATCAAACATTGACTCCTTCAGCGCTCAGTACCGACGGCGGTGTCGACCCCGCCGAAGCGATGTCAAGCTTCGGTCGCAATCTACTAAATGTGATGGGAACTGGTAGAGAACCTTCGAGAACCAAAGTAGCGGCGCCCCCTGGACCCAGCGGTGATCCCAATACCTCAAAGGATTTTTAGGACTCAATGATCAGATGCGTGCGCGCAATGCGATGCGCACGCCGATCGAAAGCAGCACCAGGGAAAGACCGATTTCCATTATGTTTTTCAGCTGAGGCATCATGAGGCCCCATGCGAACAAGAGAGAGCCGCCAAACAAAGCCATCGAGTTCAGCTTTGGAATTCGAAGATTCAATCGAATTGGCAATCTCGAACTCTCGGCCCGCTGCGAGACTAATGCAACGATACGATTTCGCATCAGCCTCGCAATGTCGTCATGAGGGGCAGCAACAAGAATCTGCGAATATTTCTTGGACGCGTATGAAAGTGCGTTGGCGTCGCGCGAAGCGTTTAGAAAGCGGTCGTGACGAATTCGATCTTCATAGTCTTCAAGAGTCTTATCCCACAGGGTCGAAAGCTCGCGGGTTCCACCGAGTGCCAGCTCTTCTTCGAGTTGCGCCTCGTTAGACTCGACGTAACGTTCAAATATTATTCCGCAGCGAACGCAGTCATTTAAGCCCGAGACATTCATGGCGCCGCATCGAGGGCACTCGCGATCTAGCGAAGGCTTCGCTTTTAAGGGTGCGGCATGCCCAACCCCGCTGATGATCGAACGCGGAACCACAGCCGGAGTCGTCAAGTCTGGAATTTCAAGATCGCGAGCCGTTTCAGTTTCGGGCCGAATTGACAATCGAAGCGCCGGAAGAATCGTCAAACTCGAATAATCGCGCGGGAGCGGCAATTGGATTGCGAAAGCTTCGCGACAAAGTTCACCGGTGCAGGTGAATTCAGCCCGTGTCACACCCGCGCGAGTCATCGAACTCAAGATCTCAGTTTCGACGGCGAATAGTTTTTTGCACCCCGGACACCGTGTTCGAGTCATTTCGGTGATGACGCCCGTATCGTGATGCGATGCTTGAGGCTTAGAAGGTCGGTGCGGTTCGGTTTGCATCATGCAGTTTCATCCTTGAAGACATGCTCGTTTTGACATTCGTCTTGCCGCGGGTTGCAAGACTGCTACAGTTGGCATTGTGAAATCACTCATTGCCTTCCCAATATTAACAGGCCTTTTGATTGGCACAAGTTATATTCCATTTCCGCCGTGGGCGATTCTTTTTGGAATCGCACCTCTGGCGGTCGCATGGTACCGGCTTGCCATCACCTCATCGGCTGCGCTTTCAGCTCGCGAACTTCGATCGCTTCTTTTGAAGGGTTTCTTTCTCGGCTGGCTCGCCCAGTTTATTCTCAATGCGATAGGTTTTCACTGGATCGCGATCACGGCGATTGAATTCGGCCACTTTCCGATTTGGGCCGGAGGACTAACGCTGATGGCGTTCTGCAGTCTTGCGCACTTATACTCTGGATTATCAGGCGCGCTTGCACTTTACGTTTTCAAAAAACTTCAGCAACGCGGAATCACGCTTGCACCGGCTGCGTTTGTCACAGTCGTATTCAGTTTTTTTTCGCTGATTGAGGCCTTGTGGCCCTCCATTTTTCCGTGGCACCTTGGTTACACTTGGCTCTGGGCGGGATTTCCGGGCGTACAGATTTCAGATGTCATTGGCTTCGAGGGCTTAAATTTAGTCAGCCTCACCTGCAACGCCTTGTTCGCCATCGGCTGGATCAAGTGGGCAAAATCAGGAAAAACCTTTCTCCTTCGTGCCCGACCAAGCGTCGGGTGGATCGCTGCCAGCATGGCGCTCTTCGTCGGTACCAATTTGACAGGAATCGGTCGCGAACAACCTTGGCGCGAGGGAACTGAAGAACTCAAGCTTCTGATCGTGCAGGGAAATATCGGTAATTACGAAAAGCTCATCGTTGAGCAGCAAAAAGATTTTTCAACGCCGATTGTGTCTACGTATCTTCGCCTCACCGGACAGGGCTTTAAAGATCATCCCGACGCAAGCTTTGCACTTTGGCCGGAAACGGCCTTTCCCGACTTTCTTGACTTAGCTTTTCAGCAAGAACGTAATTGGCAAACTCTGCATAAGTTTGTCGTGGCCCAAAAGAAAATGATTTTGACCGGCGCCTACTCTCACGACCACACCAAAAAGGAAACCTACAACGGCTTCTTTGCGATGACTCCAGATGCCTCGCACATCAGTCAACCTTACCGAAAGTCGATCTTGATTCCTTTCGGCGAAAAATTTCCGTTTTCAGATATAATCCCCTATATGAAATGGCTTTTCCCGGGATTAGGAAGTTTCGGTCAAGGCGGTGGTCCATCCGTTATGAAACTCGACGGTTTTCACCTTGGTCCACAGATCTGCCTCGAAAGTCTGTATCCCACCTTTTCGGCGTCGATGGCTCGCCAAGGGGCCGAGATTTTTTCAAACGTCACAAATGACTCGTGGTTTGGAAAAACATTCGAACCTCACCAGCATATGATTATGACTTTGGCCCGCGCGATCGAGAACCGGCGACCCTTACTTCGGGCAACGAACACGGGCATTACAACGGTCGCACTGGCCGATGGAACAATTCTTGAGAAGTCGCCGATCGGCAAAGAATGGGTCGGCGCCTACACGGTTCCGTTTAAAAAGAATCCACCCGTCGTGTTTTACTCGAAAATCGCAGGCTACACCCCTTGGTTTGCAATTCTGATTTTGGTGATCGCACTTTTGACGTCGCTTCGTAAGAAGCTCTGAAGTAATGGAAATGCAATGAGTACCGACACACTCCCCACTCGTCTATTTGGCACCGCCATTGACTGGCAAGAGGTCTTGCAGCGCCTCGAGCTGCTTGCAACCAGCGAACCGGGCCGCGCATTGCTTAGAAATCTCGAACCGCTTGCCTCGGCTGATGAGGCGACAAAATCATTTGCCGATATCGAAAGCGCGCGAGCGGTACTCGCTTTAGGTGAACGTCCCTTCTGTGAAAGTCTAGATCTCTTCTCAACTTGGCACTCTCGGCTGAAACGCGATGCCGTTCTGATGACAGTCGAATTGCGAGACGTGCGGCGCTTTTGTATTGAAGTGGTCGCATTGACTGAAGTGATTCGTCCTTTTGGCCAAGGGGGGCACGACCCGTGGGTTCAACAGCTTAAAGCGAAACTTATGAAGGCCGGGCCCCCGCTT
This sequence comes from Pseudobdellovibrionaceae bacterium, assembly GCA_022843085.1. Taxonomy (GTDB): domain Bacteria; phylum Bdellovibrionota; class Bdellovibrionia; order Bdellovibrionales; family JAMPXM01. Next base: position 1,572 of record JALHOI010000187.1, on the reverse strand, counting down.
GAGGCTATCGATCAATTGATGACTCCCTCAGGAGAAATCAGGCCCGATGCAAGCGAAGCGCTTCACAACCTTCACCGCGAACGAACAAATCAAACGAAGATGCTTCACAACACGCTCGATCGACTCGTAAAGGCTCATGAGATGGAGCCTGTCGTGCAAGAGCGATTCGTCACCACGCGTGAGGGTCGCTGGGTTATTCCGGTGAAATCCGGTATGCAGCACGCGTTTCCGGGAGTCATCCATGCTTCAAGCCAGTCGAAACAGACTGTCTTCATGGAGCCCGAAGACGTGGTTCCGCTGAACAATCGTTTGCGCCAAATCGAGGTCGAAATCGAAGACGAGATCGAACGCTTGCTGACCGTTCTTTCGAGATACCTAAAGTCTCAAGTTCTTGGGTTTTCATCTTCGTATGAGGCCCTGCTCGACGCCGACATTGTTTTTGCGAAAGCGAAGCTGTCTGAAATTTTAGACGCTCGCCCGGTGAAGTTCTCTCAGGACACCTTGAATCTAATCGCTGTTCGGCACCCCGTTTTGATTTTGAAAACCAACGGTGAAAAGCCAGTCATTCCCAATTCGCTGAAGCTCGTCGGTCGCAATAAATTGTTGCTTTTGTCTGGACCTAACGCTGGTGGAAAGACAGTTCTGTTAAAAAGCGTCGGGCTCGCAGCGCAGATGTCTCGCTGCGGACTTCCCATCTGCGCCGAAGACACGTCGACCCTGCCATTTTTTCGCGGCCTTCACATCGCAGTTGGCGATGATCAAAGTGTCGATGCCCACCTTTCTACGTTCGCGGCTCACGTAACCGTCTTAAACCAAGCGGTAAGTTTTAAAGGCCCCGACCAACTTCTCTTAATAGATGAAATCTGCGGATCAACAGACCCCGAAGAGGGCTCTGCACTCGCCCGCAGTTTTCTTGAAAGCTACGCTGAAAATGGTGTTTTTGGCGTCATCACGTCTCACCTGGGTCCGCTCAAAACAGGCTGGACAAACGACAGTGGCGTCATCAACGGAAGCCTCGAGTACAACCAAAAATCAGGGATGCCGACTTACCAATTTTTAATGGGTATACCCGGACAAAGCCTCGCACTTCAAACGGCACGTCGAGTTGGAGTTGCCGGTTCAATCATTGATCGGGCCTTAAATTATTTGAGTCCCGAAATGAAAGCTCGGCAGCAGAACTTAAATGATCTCGAAACCATGAAAGACGAGCTACTCGAACTTCGGCGCACACTGATTAAAGACGTCGGAGCGGCTCAAGAGACCAAACGCAAATACATGGAGCTCGTCGCCCTGTTCAAAAAAGAGAAAGATCAATGGTTAGATCGCACAATCAAAAAAACCGAGCGAAAAATTGATCAAATGCTCGACTTTGCTCAGGTCGAAAGTATTTTTAAAAAACACGAGAAGCTGAAAGAGGTTCGACAAAATCTTCCCGAAATCGTGAAGGCCGCACCTGCTGGAACCGGGTCGGTGAAAAGAAAAATCGAATCGCTGGAAGAATTTGAGAAGGTTTATCCGCCGGGCTCTAAGATCTTTGTTCAATCGATTGGTGGCGAAGGTCTTGTGCAAGCC
>JALHOI010000186.1 GCA_022843085.1 Pseudobdellovibrionaceae bacterium | reverse complement strand
GGTCACCGTCGCGGAATCAAGCGTGTCGCGAACTTGAGTCACCGCGTGCGAAGCTTCGCCTCTCGTCAAGCTGTCAACCGACCGTGCTAGCGTTTCGACTGTGCCCGTCAACTCTTCGCCCGCTCGAACGGTCGTCATGACTCTCGCCAAAGCCGAAGTCAGAGGAGATTCATCATCACCGAACTGCTTCTTTGCACTTTGCTTTTTTGACTGCATCCCAGATCGCTTTGCTCGCGACGTCGTACTTGGTCTCATCATCTTTTCTCCTCGTTTATTGTTCACTTGTGCCCGATTAACCGTACATCCAAGCGAAGCTGTGCAAGTGACGTGCACTTCAAATGCAAGCCGGGTGTTTTCGGCCAGGCTTAGCGGTGGTGACCATTTTGCCAATAAGACGAATGAGACTTTTGAAGGAGAACACTATGCCGAGCCAATTTCCCGACGCAATTGAATCAGCGCTACCCGCGCGGAAGTCCACCCGAGTCGGTTTTGATTTTTTGGCAAGACCTCGCCTCTCGAGCCGCGCAAGGTTTGGGTCATTTCTCAACGTACCGTCGAAACCATGGGGCCTGTCGCACCGTTCTTGTCGAGTTCGAAAGGGTTCTTTAGCTTGACCAGCCTCTATACATCTCGACTTTGAGATTCCGGCCACCCACACTCGAAGAATGAAAAAGAACAGCCGAATGACGAAACGATTTTCGATGGTGAACTCGCCGCTCATCCTTGTGGTGGCCGCAACTTTTCTAATTCTTAGCGCCCCTCGGAATTCGTATGCCGAGGTGCAGTCCCCGCCGTGGAACGAGAAGATGAAGCAGCTCTCGGCGACACTCGTCGACGCCTATCCCTTTTTCTTCACGAAAACGGCCTTTCGGCAGGCCGAGAACGACCGAACGGTGAGGCGACTTATTGCAGAGATGCGATCGAACACTCACGAGATTCCCGTCTCAGCCGGCGAACGACTGCTAGGAAGTGAGCCGCTCATTGCCCAGGCCCGAGATCAAATGTCGAAATCTTTTTCCGAGGCCGAGTCAGCCTTCAAAGTGAAAGACTATGATCGATCACAAACGCTCATCCAGCAAGGAGTCGGCATGTGTGTCGCTTGCCACACCGCCCAAGGTTACGGGCGTCACTTTCAAAAGCGAAATGATGAAATGTTCAATATGTTCACGCCGACGGAGGATAAAGTAACCGGCCTACTTGCAATTCGACAGTTTGACTCGGCTTTAGCGGCCATCGAAAATTCATTTTCTCAAAAATCGAAGCATAAAGATAGCGCAAGTCAGCTCCACCAATTGAACAAGCTCTATCTTGTTATTTCCGTTCGCGCAGAAGCAAACATAGAGCGCGCGAAGAGTTTTTTGAAAACGGCAAGCCAGAACCGCAATCTCAAAGCGGTCGACAAAGACTCGGCGCTTGAGTGGGGCCGACAACTCACTAAATGGGAGTTGATCAAAAATCAGCCCCCCGAGCAGCAACTTGTTTGGCTCACAGCAGAAAAAGGGAAAGAGACCGGCGATCGCACTTTTCTGTACAACCTGATTTCAACTCGCATTTTGCATCAATCCTTCGTCGAAAAAATGACAGCGGAAGAGAAGTCATCTGCCTATCTCAAGCTTGCTCTCGCTTACGACCAACTCAAACTTCCCCAACTTGATCCGCTGGCGAAAATCTACGCGCGTGCGTGTCTTAAAGTCGCGAAACTTCCGACCGTTCGGACTGAATGCCAGACGATTCTCTGAAGTCTCTGATTTCTAGAGACAATAAACAGGACGTTGCCGAAAAACCGTCCGAGTTCATGCTGAAGACCAGCCTCGGACACACCCCGCAAGCGAAGCGTTGTCGCCGCGATATTCGACGTGTACCTGGTCTCGGGATAAATTAAACCCTCGGCACTACCAGACCGAGCCACAGTTTCGCCCGTCTTAACATTGATGGCTCGCCCGGTTTGTATGGCTCGCCCCGTTTGCAACGTGCACCCCGTTTGCTGGATCGCCCTGCCTGAAAATCCGCGAATCGCCATTGGAACGAATGTCTTGCGGGTCTTGTGACGCGGTGTCGCAAGACCTTGCATTCAAAGCAATCTCGTTGATAGCCCCAATTTATTATATTAGCTTCTTAAGCGATGACAGTGAATGAAACAACCGTTCGAAGATTACCGATTCAGAGACCATCCCCACAACAGGATCCGCAGCAAGCACCGCAACTGGCCCCACAACAAGCCTCAAAACCAATGCGAAAGCTGAACCAAAAAGCGCCGAAAGAACAGCTGCGAATTCCAAGAACGCGAAAACCCAAGCAGCTTTCGTTCTTGCCAAAAGCGAAAGATTTGATGGGTGGTATTAAGCGCGGGACGCACACGAAAACCAAGCGACCGTTGGTGAGCGGAAAACCGCTGCATGTCTGCATGCGGTCCTCGATGGCACGAGGATTAAGAACCATGCAGGGCCGCAATCGGTTGAAGGTGAAAAACATTGTCGACCTCGCCTCGCGGAAATTTCATGTGAAAGTCCTGCGATTTGCGAATGTCGGAAATCACCTTCATTTCGTCGTCAAGCTTCCAAGTCGAGGTCAGACGTCACGCGACTTTTATGGAAAATGGATTCGCCGAATTACGTCTCGCATCGCGCGCGAAGTCGGGGGATCAAAGCGTGGGTCGCCGCTAAAAGATCAACTGGGACGCACGACCCAAGACAATGGAAAACGCCTGACATTTTGGGATGCGATCCCCTTTACTCGGGTGGTTCGCGGCCGGCGTGGTTTTCGAGTCATGGATCGTTATGTCTTAAAAAATGAGTTTGAAGCTCGAGGATTAAGTCAGGTCCTAGCTGAAGTACTCGCGCTCGAGCATTTTGAGTCGAGTCACATTCATCGGCTGCCGGAGTGGAAGGATCAGTTGAAGCTCGGGCCGTGCGACACTCGGCCCCGCTCAAAACCGGCGGCGCGACGGTACTGAGCAGCGTCAGTGTCGTGGCCAACTCGCTCTTTCTCAAGAGCGTGGAAGCCAAGCTCAAATTGAATTCATTTTTTGGGTCGATTCCAAATGTTTTTTAAGTTTGAAGTCACAAAAACAATGATTACATCGTAGAAAATTAGAGACTCACGGCGACACGAGAAACCCAGAGAAACAAAGGACTCGCCACAAATGAATTCAATCAGAGGCCTCGCCTTCACCTTGGCATTTTTATTTTCTCCTCTAGCTGTTGCCCACGGCGAAGACAAGCCTGGGCCGAACGGCGGGTTCATTAAGATGCCGGGCGCTTTTCACACCGAGGTGATTGCGCAGGGCCCAAATCAGTTCAAGGTTTTTTTACTTGATATAGCGTGGAAGAATCCAGTCGTCGCGAAGTCGGCAGTTAAAGCCTCTCACGAATCTTCAACCAAACAAAAGTCTGAGGTCTCATGCTCGCCAGAGAAAAACTACTTCCTCTGTAAGTTCCCGACATCTGTCGATGTGTCGAAAGCCGGCACCTTAACGCTTGTCGCCACTCGCGATTCGCAAACCGGAATCGCCGCTGTTTACCCACTGCCTTTGAAACTTGAAAAACCGAAAGACGATCACAGCGAACACCACGGTCACCACTAACCGCTGCGATTCATCAAGGGACAATTCATGCTCGATCGGATTATTCGTTTTTCGCTGACAAATCGACTCTTCGTCTTGGCCCTCGCTGTGCTCACAGTTGCGTACGGGCTTTTTACGGTAAGCCAAATGCCGGTCGACGTTTTTCCCGACTTGAACCGCCCGACTGTGACAATCATGACCGAAGCCGAGGGTATGGCGCCCGAGGAAGTCGAGACTCTCGTCACTCTTCCTCTCGAAACTTTCCTAAACGGACTACCCGGAGTCGAACGTGTAAGATCCGCGACTGGGATCGGGCTTTCAATCATCTACGTCGAATTCGACTGGGACACTGAAATCTACCGAAACCGGCAGCTGGTCGCCGAAAAGCTGCAACTGGCGAAAGAAAAACTTCCCGATGGCATTACTCCCGTCATGGGACCTATTGCTTCGATCATGGGCGAGATTCAGCTTATCGGACTCTCGTCGCCGAGTGGCGAAGTCAGCCCGCTCGACCTTCGAACATTTGCAGACTGGACAATTCGACCGCGCCTTCTCTCTGTTCCGGGAGTCGCGCAGGTCATCGCCATTGGCGGTGGAGTTAAACAATATCAAATTCTTCTTTCGGCCGAGAAAATTCAGAAGCTTCAATTGCCGCTTAAGGACATCGAACATGCGCTCTCGAAAATCAGCCGAAACACAACGGGCGGATACATCGATATCGACAAGAAGGAATATTTGATTCGAAATATCGGAACAATTAAATCCGAAAATGACATTCTGAATTCAGTTGTTGGTCTACATCTTGGACGCACGGTCTTCGTTCGCGATATCGCAGAAGTAAAACTAGGTCCGCAGATCAAACGCGGCGATGGCAGCGTCAACGGCAAACCAGCCGTCATCCTCAGCATCCAAAAACAACCGGGCGCCAACACAATCGAACTCACGAAAAAAGTCGATGAGGCCCTTCTCAACCTTGAAAAGTCTCTTCCGAAGGGAGCCGAGTTTCACAAAGATCTTTTTAAACAGGCGCATTTCATCGAAGCTGCGACCGACAACGTGAAAGAAGCTCTTCGAGACGGAACTATCTTCGTCTTCATCGTGCTCTTTATGTTTCTGCTAAATTTTAGAACCACTGCCATCACCTTGACCGCGATCCCGCTTTCGTTCTTGGTCACAGCGATAGTCTTTCACTATTTTGGGCTGTCCGTAAACACGATGACTCTCGGTGGGCTCGCCGTCGCCATTGGCGAGCTTGTCGACGATGCCATTGTTGATGTTGAGAACGTTTTTCGGCGGCTGAAAGAAAATCAACGGCTTTCAAATCCTCTTCCAACACTCCAAGTGGTTTATGATGCGTCTTCTGAAGTCAGAAATTCGATTGTACTCGCAACGGTCATTGTTGTGCTTGTCTTTCTGCCCCTCTTTTACTTAAGCGGCATCGAAGGACGGCTATTCATTCCACTCGGCGTCGCTTACGTCGTTTCGCTCATTGCATCTTTGGTTGTCTCACTCACCGTGACTCCAGTGCTGTGTTCGCTTTTGCTCACAAAAGGTAAACTGACTGGTCACGATGATGGGCGTTTGGTTCGATTTCTAAAACATTGGGACCGAAGGCTCTTACTAAAATCCCTTCATCACCCGAAGTTTGTTCTGACGTTTGCAGCGGTGTTGCTCATCGCCGCGCTCGCCCTCATACCGTTCATGGGTCGAGAATTCTTGCCCAAATTCAACGAAGGCACCGCCACGATAGGGGTGATCTCTCAGCCTGGTATCTCACTCGATGAATCGAATCTCGTTGGAGCAAAAGTTGAAGCGCTGCTTCTTCAAGTTCCAGAAGTTAAATCTGTCGCAAGAAGAACGGGCCGAGCTGAACTCGACGAACACGCCGAAGGTGTTCACTCTTCAGAAATTGACGTCGACTTTAAACCAGACGGGCGCCCGCGCACCGTTGTTCTCGATGACATTCGGGCGAAGCTCGATGACGTTCCAAGCGTCTTCATCAACATTGGTCAACCGATTTCACATCGATTAGACCATCTGCTATCAGGAGTCCGCGCGCAGATTGCTATTAAACTGTTCGGTCCTGATCTGAATGTCTTGAGAACAAAATCGTCAGAAATTTACAAGGCCATAGACGGGAACGTACCGGGACTCGTCGATCTTCAGATCGAGCAGCAGGTTCTAATACCGCAGGTAAAAATTCAACTTCTTCGCGACGAGGCCGGCAAATTCGGAATCGTCGCAGGCGAACTTTCTGAAACACTTGAAAAAGCGCTGAACGGCAAGATCGTCGCGCAAATCCTTGATCAACAGCGGACGTTTAATGTCTTTATGCGATTCGATGATCAATCTCGCGCTAACCTCGAATTGATCAAGCAGACGGTGCTTAAGATCATGCCCGACGGCCGCCAAGTCACAGTTGAAAAAGTAGCTGACGTTTTCGAATCTCAAGGACCAAATCAAATTAATCGCGAAAACACGCAGCGGCGAATCGTCGTTTCCGCGAACACTTCGGGGCGCGACCTCGACAGTGTCGTATCAGAACTGAAGTCGCGAATTCAAAATCAAGTCACGATTCCAGACGGCTATTTCATTCAGTATGGCGGTCAGTTTGAAAGTCAAAAGTCAGCGAGTCGCATGATTTTGTTTTTGGGTCTATTGTCTCTAGTGGGCATTTTCATCGTTCTTTATGCTCATTTTCGATCGACGTTCATTGCGATACAAATCATGTTAAACATCCCGATGGCGTTGATTGGAAGTCTGATTGCAATCTACCTCTCGGACCGCGTCTTTTCGATTGCGACGATGGTTGCGTTCATCACACTTTGCGGCATCGCAAGTCGAAACGGTATCATGATGATTTCTCATTATCTTCACTTGATGAAGTTCGAGGGCGAGAAGTTCACCAAAGAAATGGTCGTTCGAGGTTCGCTCGAGAGACTCGTGCCCGTCCTCATGACGGCACTCACAGCGGTGTTAG
>JALHOI010000185.1 GCA_022843085.1 Pseudobdellovibrionaceae bacterium | reverse complement strand
TAGAACTGGCCCACCTCGCTGCGCTTGGTAGGCCGATTGCCTGATCTGAAAGGATATGAATCCATCATGTCCTTACTGCTCGCCAAAGCTAACGAGTTCCGATGCCCGAACTTTGGTGCGTCGCTGCGGCTCGTTTCGCAGAAAATCCGACTCTCGTTCGGTACAGCGTTTTCATTGTAGGCGCTGTCAAAAAAACTTCTCGCGAAGCACGGTTCACCCCGCCTATCGTCAGAAAAAACGGCAGTTCAACGACCGATTAAGAAAACTTCTCTGCTCGGGAGTCTCCCTCAGGCGTTCCGCTAAACTGCTCCACCTAAGTCGAACGACCGTTGCCCGAAAGCTGATTTACCTAGGCGAAATCAGTCGAAACGAACTTCGCGAATCGAACTTACTCCATGAAAAATGTCAGATCGTTGAGTTTGACGATCAAGAAACCTCGGAGCACACAAAGTGTAAACCGCTTTCGATCACACTTGCGGTGGAATCAAAGACGAGACGAATTTTGGGCTTTGAGATTTCGCAGTTTCAAGCGAAGGGGCATTTGACTAAAATAGCGTTGAAAAAATATGGCCCGAGAAAAGATACGAGGGCTTTAGGACGAAAACGCCTTTTTGAAACGTTAAAGCCATTGATTCAAGACAATGCGACGTTCAAATCAGATCAAAATCCATTTTATCCCGGCGACCTCAAAAAACATTTTCCCAGAGCCGAGCACATCGCTTTTAAAGGAGCTCGTGGATCGGTTGTCGGACAAGGCGAACTAAAAAAAATCCGCTTTGATCCGCTCTTTTCCCTAAACCACACATGCGCCATGACAAGAGCCAACATGAATCGGCTTTTTCGAAGAACGTGGTGCACCACCAAACTCCCGGCGAGGCTTAGAGATCACTTTGCTATCTATGCGGTTTATCACAACGAAATGCTGAATCGCGGGCCCACGAGCGCAGTGAGGTGGGCCAGTTCTAGAACTTCAAGTTTAAGTTAAAGACGACTCCCGTCCGACCAGTAAATGACAGCTCCTTCGCAAAATCGATGTGTGGAGTAATGTTGTAATCGAGAATATTGCGATAAAGGAGCTGGGTCCACGTCGTAGCGAAACTGTAGGAAGCGAGATGATAGGTCGTTTGATTGTCTGAGTTGAAAAATACGCTGTACGAAATTGCCGCGGTACGAGTAACTGGCCGGCCGATAGCGATTCCCTGCGCAACAAAGTAGTTATTAGTCTTGTCTTCGTAGGTCTGCTGATTGATCAGCGACAGCGAATAGATGTGACTCAAAGCAAAGACGAAATTCATTTGGTTGAAAATTCCAGTTCCGCGGTCTGAAGCTGCGAAGAATTCAACCTTGGGGCTGAACCTTCCGTGTTCGCCGATTGTGTGGGTCTGCTCAAGCGTCAACGAGTGGGCCACCTTCAATGGATCTTGAAGCTCGATACGGGGCTGAAAGGCAGCTCGGATATTGCCGAGCTGCTGGAAAAAGCCAATTGTCGCACCGTAGTTTTCGACTCGTGGCCGCTGCCGATACTGAGCATTTCGAGTCGAACGCAGTTCGGCCTCTTCATCATAAGATGTAAACTTCAGGTTCCAGTACTCTTCAACGTTCGGAAGTCGCAGGTTGAGATTGAATGCCGTGGAATTGGTGTACCCAACTCCCTCCTTCCAAACCGAACTGTTTTCGATTCGAACATTTGTATCATTTCGACTTTTCGTTCGTTTTTTCCCCGCAAGTAAGAGATCGACAAACTCGGCGGCCGTATCCAACCAGCCTGAGATCATTATATTGCCATCGATGGCACGCTGCTCCCACGTCTGGCTGGTTTCAATCTCGGGTGTCGCGATCTCTTCAGTTGATTCGAGCGATGAGGCATCTTGCGATGCACTGGTCGCGCAAGATACACTGGTCAAAGCGACAAACAAGTAGGCGAATTTCGTATGCAGATACTTCGACATCACTTCAAATCTTCGCTTATTCTTCCGAAATGTACGGTTTAAAAAACTCGCTGTTAATTTTTTCGATGCTCTTTGCGCCTCAAGCAGTCTTTGCGTACTCGCCTAAGGAAGGCAATGTCTCGGCGACGATAGGTTGGTTTCTGCACCGAACGAATTTTCAAGACTCAGGAACCGGCGCGTCGGCTCCGCTGCAAGGCGACGTTGCTTTGATTGTGAACGGAGACATCACTGATCGCGGCCAACTTGAAATCGGTATGTATCACCTGAACAAGCAGTTTTTTCGCGACCAGGGTTCACTGTACGTCGGCGAAGAAACCGAACAAATCGAAATCACGATGGGGTACCGCCATTGGTTTAATAGCTGGTTTTCTTTGGGAATCACCTTCTCATCGGCATACTCGATGGGATCGCCACGTATCATTCATAACGATTTTGCTCCAGAACCGCCGATCGATACTTCAGCACGCGATACGACCGAATATGGTTTTCACTTTTCGGCTCAGGCTGATCTTTACACACAAGACAGGTTCACGGCGGTGTTGACCGCGATGTATTCATTGAGCGTGACTGGCAAGCCAAATGAAAAGGCCGATCATTATGGCGGCATGATCGGCCTTCGATATTTCATTCAAGAGAAGATGGTTGTCTCTAAACCAAAGAACGCACTTTAGTTGAGAAGCCGACACTCATAAGCGAGCGCGGCTTGATCAATGGACGAAAACGGACGCGTCTCAGTTTTCGTTTGCGATTCGCCCTTTCGGCCTTCAGATTTAACATTCGTAGTAATTGTCATTGCAGCCGGGTAAGTCACTTCAAGACATTCATCGACTGACGTCAGCAGGGCTCGAGTCGCAGCTAGAGCAGTTTGGTAGTAGTCACCCAACGGCGTCGTAACATCGTCATCCATCAGATCTCCCGACGCGCCGTAGGGCAGACCAAATGAGGTCAGAATAAGTTCTTGAACGTAACGGGTCGTGCGACCGTTACCGTCATAAAAAGGATGAGTTTGAACGAGAAATTGCTGAGTCAAGAATGCTAGTTCGCCAGGAGTTATCAATCGCCCGTTGCGCACCATGACACCGGTCTCACGAGCTTGTGCCAACATTGCGTTCACGACCGCTATAATATTTTCGAGATGTTGCTCATTCCCTCGCGAGTCGCCTCCGTAAAAACCGTACCCTGTTCCATCTTTCAACGGCCGCACTGAAATCAGTTCTGACAAGTAAGGTGCATCGTACATTGTTTGGACGCCTGACAGAATCAATCCGAGTTGGAGGTAGGTTTCGTTGATCCCATTTACAACCTTCGTCATGCTTTCAACGTCTTCGGGTTTAAGTCTCCACCAATGACCATCGTTCGAGCTTGGAGGCTTGATCCGGCCCGGCATCGGATTATTTGCTGCATCACCATTCTCATCCGAAACTTGATAAAAGTTCCGGTGGATGCGCATCAGATCACTAAACTCGAGTTGACCGCCGGCCTGAAGGCGGGCGCGGTCGGCCGGTAGCGTTTCAACACCTTTTAAAAATCCATCCCAAACTTTTGTGTCTCTCAGTTCGGGTCGTGCGTATTGCTCATCAAAAATTTGGTAGATGATATTTACCGGAGTGTTGTTGTATTTCGCGGCCGTATACGAGCTGCGCCGAACGTAGCGCAAAGCTTGAAATTGCGAAATTTGCTCAAGCGATATTCCGTACCTTATTTGCGCCTTGTTTTTCATTTGAAGGTACTTTTCAGAAAGCTCACATTCAGCCGTAAGCTTTGCGCGATATCCCACCACGTCAGTCGAAGCAGGCAGCTTTGAGCTGTCTATATTCGCCATCGTGCAGACATCGGGCAGTGCAATCACCTCACCTGTGCGGACAAACATTCCAATTAACAAACCTATCGCCAATTGACAGAAACGATTTCTTGATCTCACTTGGTCCCCCTTTTTGGCCACTCGCGCGCCCTCGTCGGTTGTCTCAATCGCAGCCGAATGTCATGTCTTTAAGTGATTTGTATTCTGCGGCCGTATAGCTGTTCGGCACGATGAAATTTTTCGGAACCGCAACACCGCGCTTTCGCATCTTTTGAATCTGCTCGATCACACTTCGCATTTTGAAAACGCGGCTACTAAACGCTTGTTCGTCCATTGTTTGGTTTGGAAACTGAAGGTCGGTCGAAACTAAAGATATGCCGTCGTAGCGGCCATCGTTCGGGCGTGCACCGATGAAGTTGAACGCTGAAACACTTTTGCGCCTACAAAAGCTGTCGAGAGCTGAATCCCAGTTGAACTCGATAAACTGAACGTTTGCCGCCGTAAAAACACGCTGAACTAGCGTTCTAAACTTTTCGAAACCTGGGTTTGTCATATTTTTTAGAGTGTCACGATAGAAGCCAAGCTTCGTCGGACCAGCAGCTCGATAAAAGATAACGCCCGCTTGATGGCGAGCAAAATAGCCCTCGCTGATGAGAGCTTCGAGTGTGTCTTTCGCGATAGGAATTGGTCTCACGACATTGACGTAACGAGTTCCCGCAGGAACGACCAGTTCGATCATCGTTGTCCCGAATAGCTTCTGCGAGTACGCGATGTAAGGGTCAACGGCGAGGTAAATACCGGGACCAGCGTTGATGTACTGGTTGGCGCGAAAATCGAGATCCCAGTACTTTTCGGTGACTTGATCGATGTATCGTTTGACGTAATTTTGGCGGCCCTCGGGGGTCGTCAATTCGTCGTATACCTGCGCGAGATTGAAGTAATGGTAGATGCGAAATTCTTTTAAAGCGGTTTTGGTTCCGGCTGCGATATCTCGCTTCAGCAGCAATTCGGCCGTCTGAGCATTTGCCATCGCTTTGTTTGCAATAGTTGAGTTTGCAATAGTTGAGTTTGTAAAAGTTGAAATATAGGGCGACGAAAGATTGATAAGAAAACTCAGAAAAAAGACCAAAATCGCCGTGAAGGCGATGGAACCTACCTTTACAAGAAACCGCACACACACCCCTTTTGACCCACTAAATTTATAGACCTGTCTACGAACTAGCCACTTACGAGCTTGCGGGCCATCGCCAGTTCTATTCGGCCGGTGGCATGACCGCCAATTCTGTAAACGAATCTATAATCGTTTCATGCTCTTTTTCCGTTTTAGTCAGACCGGTCGGGCTCTCCTGTTTTCCGCAATGAAGGTGTAAGGTCGTGATTTGCTCCTAAGATTGTGGGAGCCTCTCCAACTGATGAAAAACTCCCTCTACCGCCTGATCGTTGGATTCCGTCGCTTCCGCGAAAAATATTTTTTGCAGGAAGATGCAGACGGCTCGATCTACACCCGCCTAGCTGCATCGGGTCAGACGCCAAAAACCCTACTGATCGGCTGCAGCGACTCGCGTGTCGACCCCGCGATATTGACGGGAGCTTCGCCGGGCGAACTTTTTGTCGTTCGGAACGTCGCAAACTTGGTACCGCCTTGCGAAACTTCAGATATTGGTTTCCACGGCACGAGTTCCGCAATCGAATTTGCAGTTCAAAATTTGAAAGTGGAAAACGTCATTATCCTCGGTCACCGTCAGTGCGGGGGTATTCGGGCGCTCATGTCGCGTGAGCGACGTCAAAATGCGACCTTCGTTAGTCAGTGGATGATGATTGTGGATGAAGTTCATCACCATCTACACGCCGCACACCCCAACGCGGACGACGAAACTTTGTGTCGATTGGCCGAGATGGAGTCGATACAGGTTTCGCTTCGAAATCTGCGCAGTTTTCCCTTTGTTCAGGATGCTATCGCGACTCGGAATATGAACGTCATCGGGGTCTACTTTGATCTCGAGCAAGGTCAGCTTTGGCATTTCGACGATGTCTCGAACGCGTTTGTGCGACTTCCAGTTTAAAACTTTTCAAACTAAAACAACGATTTGCCCCTCGACGCAGTCCGCTTTGCAGGTGTTTTTCGGCTACGTGTAAGTAGTATGTAAGTCATGAATACTGACGCGCCAAACACCTCGATTAGCAGCGCCGCGGTTAAGGCAAAGCTTGCGATTTTGGCCGACGCAGCCAAGTACGATGCCTCTTGCGCGAGCAGCGGATCTCAACGAAAACGCGAAGCCGGCGGCCTCGGAAACACAGAGGGGATGGGTATTTGCCACAGCTACACCCCTGACGGTCGGTGTGTATCACTTCTCAAAATTCTGCTGACGAATTTCTGCGTTTACGACTGCAAATTCTGTATTAATCGAATTTCGAGCGACGTGAAGCGAGCGCGTTTTACCCCTCGAGAGGTCGTGTGGCTCACCTTGGAATTTTATCGACGAAACTACATTGAAGGTCTGTTTTTAAGTTCGGGCATTTTAGGAACGATCGACGATACAATGGAAGAACTGATCGAGGTCGCTCGATCGTTACGCCAAGATCACAAGTTCGGCGGGTATATTCATCTGAAAGTCGTACCTGGCGCTTCACAAGAATTGATTGACGAAGCAGGTCGCTGGGCCGACCGGATCAGTGCGAACATCGAGATGCCTGTTCAGAGCGACCTCAACGATCTAGCGCCAGCGAAGACTATTCTGAGCGCCCAGACAACGATGACCGAAATTAAAGACCGAATCGATACAGCCCTCGACG
>JALHOI010000184.1:5508-6569 GCA_022843085.1 Pseudobdellovibrionaceae bacterium | reverse complement strand
AAAGCATATTTCATTTGAGATTGCCGAATCAGCGGATCTCGGCTCGCTGGAACATGGGTTTCAAATCGGCTTCGCGCGTTGACGGCACGAAAAAAAAGTGTCGGTTCGGCAGTTGTGCCGTCGTAGTCGCCGAATTCAATATCGAGAACCGTCGAAGTTTGGACTCCGGCTTGTTTGCGACGTTCGACAACGCCTTCAGAAAAGTTAAATGCCAGGATGTTCGTTAGATCTACTGGCGGTGCGCGAAAGCCATCTGGAGCAAGAAATGGCCTCGGATTTCGTCGCAGCAGGTGGCGCCAGGCGTCACTCGACGAGGGTGCGCGTGGGATTTCGAGGTAAGTGCGTGATGAGTTCTTTGCCTCATCAAGCGACGATTCAAATGGTGCGAGACTAAACGTTGGTGCGCGCTCGGTTGTATCAGTCAAAACCGGCATGGCGGCACTTCGACTTCGGTGAAGCGTAAACTCATTTTTTAAATGCGCTTCGCTCTCAATTTCGATCAGTGGAATGAAGACCTGCGGATCGATCTGGCTGACGCGGTCTTGAAGTTCAGACAGAATTGACGTGGCCTTGTTGCCAGTAGCCACTTCGCGTAGGCACGCACCAACGAAAGCCATCAAAACACTCGACGCTTGAAGACGCGTCGATCCTGCAAGCGCCATGGGTTCAGTTTCAAACGCATGCCATCTGACGCCGGGGTTTTCCATCGCAAGTCGTGACCGTTCAACAAGCTTTCGAAGCAGATCTGAAGGATTACAGAAGAAAAGCCAAGAGTCGCTTCGGCTTGATTTCGTCGCTTGTTCGAGGGCTCCAAGAACGAACGGTGTTTCGCCTCCTTCAGTGATCGCGATCAGCATGTCGCCCTCTTGAAACCCAAGATCGAGCAAATGTTTTGCGCCTAAATGAGGTTGATCTTCAAAGACACCAAGAGACCGAACGAGTGCGTAGTCGCCCCCCGCTGTGAAAGCGATGACAGATTCGACGTGCCCCTCGAGAGGAGATTGTCGCCAGATGCTTTCAAGTACCAATGCCAGGCGTCCGGTTGCCCCGCATCCGCACAT
>JALHOI010000184.1:4710-5498 GCA_022843085.1 Pseudobdellovibrionaceae bacterium | reverse complement strand
AGACTTTTCGTTTCTGCGCTAAGCATCTTTCAATTGAAAGAACCAAGTCGTGTTGAATACGTTCGGTGTTGTTCAGTGTTTCGAGAGCATCAAGTTCGACAGATCTGAACATGTCGACGGCCCGAGGAAGATCAGTTTGGCAAGCTTGTGAAAGATCAGTGGTGCTAGGGTTCATCGACTCTGTCACAAGCGAACCAAGCCGAAACTGAGTTCCGGTTGCTAAAAAATCTTGCGTGCGCCGAGAGACTGAAGGTGAGCGTGAAGAAGCTGACATGCTTCTCTAAGATGAATGCATTACTGAATCATGGCAACTGTACTCGTCGATTCTGGAGCACGCCTTGGCTTCTTTTCTGCCGATACGAGGACGGCCTTTAGGTATCGTTGCTTCATTCGATCTGTTCGGGTTGCGACTTTAGTTGCATATGAAGTGACCTGAATCTCGTTCGCGGGTAGCCGTTCTGTCGCCAGCCCCTCTTTCGCTAAACGATTAGCTCGGGCTGGACCAAAGTTGTAAGACCGCAAAACGTGTTCCCGAAAGAATGGCGGAGTTGCCAAAGATTCACGAAGGACCTCATCCTTTGTGTTTCGCTGCTTCGCAATTCGGTGTTGAAGATGGCTGACGTAGGTTGCACCCATCATGACGTTGCATCGTACCTGATGCAGATCGCAACCGTAGAATTCGTCAGTCACCGGTGTCACCCAGCGAGCCGTACTTGGTTTGATTTGCATGAGCCCAAGTTCGCCGTGAAGACCGACGGCATCGGCCTGATATCGGCTTTCGACTTCAA
>JALHOI010000184.1:1889-4700 GCA_022843085.1 Pseudobdellovibrionaceae bacterium | reverse complement strand
GTCGACGCTGTGTAGGTAAGAGGCTTCGGCAATCGCCGAAGCAATCTCGCGCGATCGCAGGCTGCGGACCTCTGGGCTTAAGGGTTGTCCACTGACTCGTTCGATGCGATTTGAAATCTCGCTCTCAAGAAACTTCCCAAGCGAAGATGTCTGAACCGCCGAGGGTTCTTCAACGGGTGCGCGAGCGCCTTGTCCAATCGGCCGTACCAAGAACGAGAGCGGCGTCACGACTAGCACGAGGCCCAAAACCGAATCTGAAATGCGCTTCGAGAGATAAGAACTGTTTCTCATAGTGATAAGGGATAGAGCAAGGGTGCGGCCAACCCCGGCAACTGTCCGATATCTTTCAGGTCTCAGGCTGATACGGCTTCAAATACGCTATTGAGGTCACAAACTGTCGATCTTCTGTCGGCTGTCGACGATTCGCTCGACAGTGTCAGAATGGGATTTTGAGATGAGAACTTCTATCGACGAGCTTGAGCTTTCGCTGTGGTCTTGTAGATTTTAATCGCCTGTTCGATTTGGGCAAGCTCGCTGTTCAAGTAGCCTTTCGCGTTTCCTGCGCTAGCTTGAAAAGTCTCGATTCGTGTTCGCGCTTCCTCGTAGCGGCCTTGCTTCATCATGATTCGAACGATCGCGCCAGTGGCTGCGATCGGAAGCATACTTCCGCGCGACGTGATCGAAAGCTCGAGCATTTTCTCGGCTTCGGCGTCCTGCCCAGATTGTTCAAGCAGTTGACCGTAAAGAAGGGCTGCATCGCCGTCTGTTCCACCATTTTTGAAGTAAGCGTTGAACGTGGCCATTGCGGGCTGAGTCTCTTGTAAGCGAACTTGCAGGCGCGCGAGTTTTGCGAGCGGCTCAGGCGTGCGATTCAATTTAAAGTTTTCGATGTAAGTTGTACGAGCACATTCGAATTTTCCAAGGTCGACGCAAGCCTGCGCAAGTTCGTCGTAGCCGCGAGCCGAAAGCGTTCCCGTCCACTGACCAATCTTCAGGCCAGGAATCGAGTAAGCGTGGCTGCCCCAGTTGATCAAATGCGCTGTGATCAGAAGCAGTGAAACAGCGAAAGCAATCATGAAGGTGATCGTCTGATTCTCTGTTTTGATGCGAAGTTTCGCTTGTGCCTGACTTTCATACCAGCCGCATTTCGAGCAAACAGCGAGTCCGCCGACATGACTATTTCCACTCATCAAGTTCGTATGAAGATCGCTGTCGCACCGAGGACATTTTCCGAAATGAGCCATCGAGGCCTCCCTTTGTTCCAACGAAAAAGAGAGCAACCATGGGACCACGTGCCGCTGACGCCTAGCGCGTTGCTCGGCTGAAGGCTGGTGAAAGTCTTTCCTGACCTAGCCGCATAGAGGCCGTTTTTCGGCTCTTCTTCAATGCAGTGGCGACTTAACGTACCTTCGGCCGTCAAAGCTGTGACGCATCTAGAAACGCTGAATTCTCGGTTCCCCTTCCGTCAAAAAGCGGTGAACCTTAATGTATGAAATCAAGGTTATCGAAACTTGCGGTGGCGATTTTTGCAGCTTCGCTGCTTTTTAGCGTCGAAGCGATAGCGGCCCCCCCTTCGAAGACGCAACGTCGCGGCAAAATTCAGAAGTCAAAAGCTTCGGCCGGACTAGCGACTTCAAAAGTCGAAAAACCCAAAGTCGCGTCGGTCCCGCGCGATTTTGTCGAAGACCGGGTCACCCGAATTTTGCGCGAGCTAAAAGGACGGGCGCCGCGAGCCCATTCATTACAACCCGTCTCGGTTCGCTTGCCGGCTTGGTCGTCGAAAGCTCAATGGCTTCAGACAGTTTATTCGAAACAACTGGTCGATGCCTCAAACGCGACCGGTTTGCTCTCTGACAAGCTTCTGTTTTATGAAGTCACGAAGCGCGAACTTGGCGAGGCCGTCGTCGATCGGTTCATTGTAAAGACGATGGGACTTCGCGATTTTCTAGTGACAGAAGGCCTCGTCGACGCCGCCGGTCGCCTCGCATCGGACGGCGACAAGATCGATGCAAGTCTGTTTAAGGTTTTTAAGTCTGGATTTGTTGCGCGGCCGGCGGTGGGTGTTGCCGCACGTGAAACTGGTCGCGGTCTATTTAAGGAGTCTGATGAATTCGTTGCCGAACTGTTGAAGCCCGATACGTTTTTGTATCGTCCAGACCACCGAAAGCGACCAGTTCGAAGCACGATGCTGGGTGAAATCGCCAGTGGCGAGGCGATTGTGCTTCAAGAAGATCTTTTAAGTCAGGGGCGCAGCGGCAATGTGACGAGCAAGCGGGCCCCATGGCGCGAGGTTCGCGTTCATACATTTGAAAGTCGCGTGCTGGCTGATGCGATTCCGAATTTTTGGGTCCGAGACGGGCAGGCCACAAAAGACGAAGTAACTTCAGCACAAAAGTTCGTCGCCGAATTTTTGTCGCTTTTGCCGCAGACTTTATTGTCGCGTCAGGCTCTTAGCTTCGATGTTCTGGTTCTCGAGAGCGGGGAAATGAAAATTGTTGATCTTGTCACAAATCGGGGCCGCAAAACTGCGTGGTCGGGCTATCTCGATCAGCCGCGCGTCATCGGAGCATACGCGAGGCACTTCGAGCAGTATGCCGGTGTTCGATTTACGGGATTTGGCGGATATCTAATTCGCAAAAATGCAGGAAATTATTTTGCGTATTGGGGTCTTCGAATTGAAAAGTCGCGACCCGGACTAGAAAAAGTTCTGGCCTGGATTCCTCCGTGGCCTTGAACTCAAAAAATCAAAGGCAGTTTCAGCGATTCCCTACTGATCTCGCTTGCCGTTTTCGAGAAGAAGGCACATTCCCG
>JALHOI010000184.1:0-1879 GCA_022843085.1 Pseudobdellovibrionaceae bacterium | reverse complement strand
GGATAACGGCGAGCTTATGAATCTCAGTAAGGGTGGTGTTTGTTTGAAGGCAAAAGTTCCCCCGCAAAAAGATTCGACTGTCGAGTTGGAAGTCGACTTATTCACCGATGACGGTGTTTGGAAAAGTCGCAAAATGCGGGCGCGCGTCATGTGGCGCAAGGGCAAGCGGGCGGGTCTTAGTTTTACGAGCTAAGTCGATTCCACTATTTTTCGAAATCGCTTTGGAATTTGTCCGACGAATCGCGTGTTTTTCGAAAAGTGATCAAGCCGTAGCTGACCGCCATGCCATTCGGCCGCCGATCTCGCCAGCGTAAGACCAAGACCTGACGAAGATTCCGGGCGGGTGGAAAAGAACGGTTCAAAGATGAGACCGCGATGAACCAGCGGTACTCCAACGCCAGAATCGCTCAATGCGAAAAATACTGAATCGGTATCTTCAAAGAACTCAAACCGAATCCACGGGTGACCGCCTGAGAGAGTCGGCGAAGACAAAGCGGCTTCCATTGCGTTCTCAAACATTGAATCCATCATAAGCATCAACAGAAGTTCAGAGCCCTCGAGAACAGACGCTGGTCCAAGCGGAGCAAGATCGGGCCCCATCCAACGAATTCCTTTGTCTGAAACGATCGGGTTCCACTTTTCAGAAATTGTCGTCATGAGGCTGAGTGAGCTAAATTCTTCTGGAGGCAGCTGACTGAGGTCGGCGCCGAACAGGCTCGACAAGATACGATCTGCGAGAAGTCGTTTTTGGCGTTCTTGTTCGCTTTTCTCTTCAGTATCGTTTTCTGCGAAGAACCAAAGCGAATCGGCAATCTGGGCACCGGCAGATTTCACAACGTGCGAGACCTTGAGGTTGATCCACCTGTGTTTGCCATCGCGATCAACCGACCGGAAATGGGTGCGAAACGATTTTTCCATTCCAGCCGCGAGCATCGCCAGCAAACGGTCGCGATCGTCAGGATGTGCGTGGAGCGCAAAACCGAAGCGACCCTCTTCAAGGCACTGAGGATCTAAATTAAAGACTTGTTCGAAACTTTTGAGTGCCCCAGGTGTCATGTCCACGCGGCCCGACCGCAGGTCAAGACGCCACATCGAACCGTCGAGGGCTTCAATGGCCGACCACATAGGATCCGCCGCCGGCTGCGCGTTCGAGGATGCCGTCAGATGTCCGATAGACGGGGCGAGATCTAAACCAGCCGCCCGGCTAAGCCCGCCGCTCTGAGCGACGTTGGAATTGACGTTGGAATTTAGGATTGAATCCGAGAGACGTAAAACGCTCGCGGTCGCAGCAGATCGTGATTTCGAAGATGTTGAATCGTGCCCCATCGTTGGAACTCTTCGGATGGATCGCCAAAAGACTTCAGGAAGTCTTTCGTCTCAAAAAAGCTACGGCTGATCACAAAGATCAGCGGGCCAGTTCAGACTCGAACCAGAACCTTCAAAAACTGTCGTCAAAGTTGACGTCAAGGTGGTGTCGAAGGTTTTGCCACCGCCTTCTGTTTTCACGCGCCAAGGTCCCACAGGTTTTGTACAGGCCGAATCGGCCAAGCCGGCAAGCACCGTGTCTGCATCTGAGACAAAGTTATAGTCGCCTGAAGCCCATATTGTTTTGCGTTCACTGTCGCGCCCGTAGAGTGCGCCCTTGAGGCTCATGACGGCGCCGCTGCCCAAGCTCCACACCCCACCGCTTTTACGAATAACACCGCTGACAGATGACGACCAGTTTGACCCCGAACCAGCAAGCTCAAGATTTTTTAGGGCGGCGACGGACGACATGCGAAACGTACCAATCGCCGAAGAATCTGATGATTCTGCTGTAAAGTTAATTCGTATTTTGCGGCCCGTGACAAGCGTGTGCGCCTTTTCGCGGGGTTCGTTG
>JALHOI010000183.1 GCA_022843085.1 Pseudobdellovibrionaceae bacterium | reverse complement strand
GTTCGACACGACCGGACGGTCCTCTCGGCTCGAAACAAGAATTTCATCGACCTGAACCAGCTCAGCCGCAGCGCCTTCAAACGCCAACAAAATGACAACACTGAGAGCGATATAAACAAGAGCGAACCCCTCGCGTCGCAGCGGCAATTTTTGGCGACCAAAACTCATGGCGCAAGTATTGACGATCCTGAGGCGCATTGGTAGCTCAGGCGATGATTCAGCTTAGCGTTCGAAAACTCACCAATCGAGGCTGGGCCCGCCCTTCGCCGCCGCTGACACACGCTTATCCAAAGCTGATTTATTTTATAATCTTCCTCGCCAGCGTCGTTTCGAACTTGGCTTCAATGACTTGTGCGATTGCGGCAATCGCGGCGCCTGCGCCTGAAGGTCTCGACTTCGCATCCACACTTCAAGCGCGCACCTACGCGCCGGGGTTATCGCTGAATTCAACCGTGGGTTACGGTCAAAGCATTTGGGGTGACACCGAATCGCCGTGGTATGGATTCGTCAGGCCGCACGCGACCGGCGTGGTATCGCCGACTCTGTCCGAAGCACAAATCGCCCTCGAAGTATTTCCGATTTCGATTGTCGGAATAAATCTCGCACGAACTATCAGCCGTCGCTTTGTCGATACTCGCGGTCAGGATTGCGCGGCGGTCCAGTGCCAAGGGCGACTCGACTACACGGACTTTACCCTTCAGGGTTTTCTCGGCGGCGGCGGATACTTTTCGTCGCTGCGCTGGACCCGCACATTTTTCGATGCGATTTCGGACTCGACCCGTCCCATCTTTGATCCGGCCACATCGGTCTTGCTTCAGCCCAGCGGCGAGGCTGGTGATTACACGACAATCATCATTGGAAAAAAGTTGAGTGACGAACTTTCAATTGGGCTTCTTGTGCAAAACGCGGATTTCAAATTCTCGGGTCAGCATCAAGAGGGGCAGTACTTAATCATTAATTCCGAACTTAACAATTTTGGTTACGATGGTGTTGTCGCGACCATCGGTCTTGGTCGGTTTAAATCTGATTTGAACGTAGCCGAGGTCAGTGCCATCCTATCGGTCAAGTACACGCAATGGCCTGCGATCGGACTCGGTCGCTGAGCTAAGGAGCTCACCTGATGTCGATCGACACGAATGACAATTCCAACAACGTCCCCGTTACGGATCCGATTCTAGAGCAGTTGCGAAGCTTGCTTGCATCTCACGAAGCGCGCCTCAGCGGAATCGAGCGACGCCTCGGACTTACACTCGCACAGCCGCAGCCGCCAGAGCAAAGAGCAGCGTCGACACCGAGGGCTTCGACTTCGACGATACCTCAGTCGCAATCTAAAGATCCGTCATCACTGATTCTGACACCGAAAACGGTAAATGAAGCAGGCACGGGCCGCTGGCTGGGAGCCATCGCTGTCGTCTGTTTTGTGCTCGCGGCTGGCTTTATTGTTCGGCTCTCGATTGAATCAGGATGGCTTACACCTGAGCGGCAACTGGGCCTTGCGACTCTCTTCGGGCTCGCGTTGATAGGGGGAGGATTCTGGCTTTCAAAGTCAGACCGAGAGTATGCGAGTCTCTTGCCCGGGGCGGGAATCATCGTTCTTTACGTGACGGCTTTTAGCGCGCATCGTTTCTACTCGGTACTATCGTTGGAATCCGCATTGATCGCGATCAGTGTGATTTCTGCGTTTTGTATCTGGATCTACACTGAGGTTAAACACGATCTTTATCCTTTGACAGCAGCCGTAGGATCTTATTTTGCGCCTCTCGTCTTGAATTTGAACTCCAGCACAGTTTTTACGGCTTACTACTTCTTAATATGTTCAGCTGCTTTCGCAACCGTATCTGTCTGGGTCAGTTCGCGAACACTTGCAATTGTTGCTTCATACCTGGCGATTTCAACAACCGCTGTTCTCGGCTTCTCGTTGAACGAAAACGAACTAATTGCGGCGCTGCTTGCGATTCATCTGATCGTGTTTGCGTTCGGTACCGTACTTCAAACCAAATATACCGGAATCGAACTAACTGAAAGAGCGGCCGGAGCCTACTTTCCAGTCTTAGTCCTCTTCTATGCGACCGAATATTATTTTATTTCGAAAGTGAACCCGAACCTTGCTCCCTGGTGCTCGATGGGATTTGCGGCATTTCTGATCGCACTTTATCTCATCGCAAAGAGTTGGGCACCTGAACGAAGTCTTGCAAGCCGCACTGTGATACTCGGTTTTACATCTCTTGTTTTTTTCCATTCGGGTTATCTTGAACTTCTTCCTGCCGCAGCAAAACCCTGGTTACTTGGTCTCATATTTTTAATAGGCGCATTTCTGCCTCAGCGCCTGGTCACAACAAAGCAAATTTCGACGAAGACTTACCTGATACCAACAATTGCCATCGTCGTGATCGTTGCTGTCGAATACGTATCGCTCGTCTACCACCTCATGGTGCCAAAAAACGGGCTGACCACAGAGGTCTTCATACCGCATGCGATGTTCACCCTGATCGCAATTTGGACTTACATTGTGCGACTTACGTCAGCGACCGACGTCATACGCACCGATCTGCGTTTGGTTCTGATCGCCGCTCACGTTCTAGCAGTCTTCGGTTTTTACAACATCGCCAAGTCACAAGGTTCGCTTGCGGTCTCGGCTGCCTGGTTGATTTACGCGGTGGCTATAATGGCCTTTGCATTTCGCTTGAAAGACGAAATTCTGGCGAAGTCAGCGTTGGTTGTCTTAGGTTTAGCCGCTGCAAAAGCGCTTCTCTACGATGCATCGTCAGCTCCGGCGCTTGTGCGAATTTTCTGTCTTATCCTAACTGGGGCCGTGCTGTATGGAGCGGGCTTCCTGATGCGAAGAATCTCAAACTGGAAGGCGAACTGAGCCTAGCGACGTTGACCGAAAGCCACTAAACATGGACAAATCGCCGTCGCCTCGCCGTTAAGATAAAATGTCGACGTACGTGACTCCAGCAGCAAGACCAGATGATGGCCTTGCACGCTGGCCCTTAATCATGACCTTCCCGCTCGTGAAAAGTTCTTTGAAGGCGACTCTTGAAATCGTCTTCAACTCAAGATTTTCGTTCTGCTCTCGTAGGGCGGCCAACAAGACGTTGTCGAGACGACTTTCAGATCGTTCGATTTCGATCACGATTCGGATGGAATTTGGGGGCCGCGCCGGAACCTTTTCTACTGCCATGAAAAACGTATTGCACGTTCCCACTCAATTTCCAACCTCGGTACCCGAGCGGTTAGAAAATGCCTTAAAGGCCACACGCTGCTCCTCTTCCGGGTAGCGGTGCAAGATCCCGCAGAGCCGAAAGGTGGTTTTTTGCATCGACGTTGGCTTCAGCTTACGTATGCGAAGATCGCATTCTAAAGCCTCTCAATTTTGAATCTCATGGGAATAGCAAGCTCGATGACTGAACCTTCGGCGATGGGCGGTTTTGGGTAATGCTGAATCGAAAGAATGGTTTTTAAGGCGGCCTCATTTAGGCTGGAGAACGAACTCGGGTCTTTCACTCTTGCCTCAACTAAATCGCCGTTTGATCCGAGCTTAACGACTAAGCCCACAACGCCTTCTTCTTCGCGCGCTATGGCCTCGCGTGGATATCTTCGGTTTTCCTGCAAGACGGTAGCGAGCAAACCAATGTAGCGAGACATTTCATTTGAAGCCGGGCGCGCGGTGCCCGCGATCGGCTTTTCGATTGAAGTTGAATTTAACCCCGCAACCGAGTCGTCCGAATCTACGACGGTGTTCGATTCGAGGGAAGAGTTCGATTCTGTCGCAGCACCCGAAACAATCGGCTGCGGATTTATGATGGTTCTCTTGGTCAACGCCAAGGCGCCGTTCGGCGCGACAGGCCTCGCCCAATTCGAAACCTCAACGACCTGGAGCAGATCAGCTGCGCCAGACACCGAAACATACGGCGTTGCCGACAGCTTAGCGCCACGCGAAACCAGAAGTAAGACAGCAGCCGCGTGCAGCAACGTACTGACAGCAAGAGCTGCCGATGTTCGGCCAGAAATTCGTCTTTGTGGCTGCACACCCCACTTTAGAACTGTGAATCCTCGTTTGCAATCAAATTGCGATTCATTCGCAATAAGGAAATTCGTTTCATAACTGCGGTTTCGGACGAACCGACTGACTACTCCTCGACGAAACTCTTCAATCGAACTAGGGCCTGATCCCAATCGCGCGAGACGATGTCGAGGTAAGACTTCAAATCCTCGATCGGTTCCGGATCAAGCTCGAATAGATTTTCGCGTCCAGCTCGGACGCTCCGAACAACCCCAACCGCCTCAAGGACGCGCAGGTGTTTCGTCACGGCCTGTCGCGTGATCGATGATCCTGCAGAAAGTTGGGCAATTGAACGGGGTTCGCCGCCTGAAAGTTTCTCCACAAGAGACACTCTTGTTTCATCGCCGAGGGCTGCAAAGATACGAGCGACGAAGGCTGAAGTCAGGTCGCGCCGTTTACCGCTACTTCGGACCCGCGCTTTTGGTACCACAGTCATTGAAATTTACTCTTTAAAACGAATCGACGTCTCATTTTGGTTACCGCTTTAGGCAGGCTTAGCGTTGCATATAAACACAATCAACAGGGCCAAAAAAAGAGCAGCGGTTTCGCTGCTCTGTAAGAGAATCTAGATAACCGTCTTCGGAAGTAGTTTAAAACGTGTATCTTCCACCAAACATGAAGCCAGAAACCTTTATACCTCTAGACGACTTTCCGCCTCTTTCGTTGCTTTCTGAAACATCCATTTCCAATTGACGGTATGATCCCTCAAGAGCGATCTGCGGTGCGACCAGATAGCTGCCACCAAATTGATAACCGATTTTGCCTTTAATGCTGACGCCGGAAGCGGCGCCACTGAGGCTTGGGAAATTGTAGTTCAACCCGCCCATCACTTTAAATCCGGGAGTGACCTTTGCGACTAGTTCTCCATAGGTCGTCCACTCCTGAAGCTTTAAACCATCGCTGTTCTTTACTTCGCGATTTACATCGTAGGTACCTCCTACTTGTACCGCGAGTCCTTTCGTGAACTGATCGAATTCATACTGCAATCCAAGAATGATTGATCGCTCGGATTCGAGATCGTCGCCGTCAGTCACTTCGATTTCGTCGGCAAAATCGTACTTTGCTGAAACACTCAAGTGCTTTCGAAAGACCTCGGGGATCGTCGAGCCGCCGGTACCCATCGAACTCACTAGTGTATCGTCGCTCGCCGCGACGGCTGCCGGGGTTGGCGTGACAGCCTTCTTCTTGGCTGGTGCAGTAAAGGCCGAGGCCGGAGACAGGAACAGAACGAGCGCAAACGCTTTCAGTATCGAAGACATCTTCTTGCATCTCCTAAATCTGCTGTGAGTTACTTTCCAGCCTGAGTTGTAAACACGGGTCGCCTGGCTTGGCAAAGATTTTTGTCTGGCGCGAGTTAACCCTATTGTCGTGACTTCGAATATCGCCACATTTGGTAGAAAACATTGTCGACAGGCATCCGGGGGAAGCACGTTGGCAGGTCAGCTTCGTCAATTCGCTGAAACCCATTGCGTTCGTAAAACCGATGGGCACTCTTCATCTGCTGTGTGGTCCCAAGCAACACGCGATTGATCGCGACTTCGGCGCAATGATTGTTGAAAACGTCTAGAAGGCGCTGACCGGTCGAGTGCGGAGAGCCCCGATGCGAAGCTGCCACAAACATTTTTCTTAGAGCGCAGGCGTGGCCGCCAATATCTATTAAACCGATAGTCCCGACAATTTGGTTGGTTGGTGCCTCAACTGCGACCCAAAAATCTCCGCATCCACGACGAAAGTAACCCTCAACATCCAGCAAGTCTGGCTGCTGCTCTAACGTCACATCAACCAGGTACTCGCAGCGTTGAATGCTTACCACCAGCTTCGCAACAGCGGCGGCGTCTTCAATAGAAAACCTTCGAATTACAATCATCGAAGATTTCTACAGCAAGTGATTTGAAGACGTCTAGAGTGACTTTTCTGCCGGCACAGGGCGCTCGGGCTTGAGATAACGCACGATCGCCGGTCGGCGCGTCGTGCAGAATTCGGGGCCACCTCTTGCAGTCGCCATGATCTCTAAGTCACGTCGAATTGGTGCAGTGTTGTCGATGTCATTGCCGTAACGAAATTCAACCGTCGAAGCGTCGACTCCAGGAAAATTATCTGGGTTCATCGTCACCCGGTACCGAGCACCCAAATTGTTGTCGTGTAAAACTTCTTGGGAATTACAATCGACAGCCGTTCCGTTGTCGATGAATCGAAGTCCGGTTAGCTCCTCCATCGAAAAGTTTTTACCCCAAGCCATGTCGTCGCCCTGAAGAACAACCCCGCCTTCGAAGCGAAGAAGTGCGTCGCGACTGACCGCCGAGCCCATCGGAGAACCGGGATTATTAAACCAGATCACGTCGAAGCCCTTCAGGTCTTTGTCGCTTAAGCCTGACTTGGGTTCGTCGAGCTGAGTCAGGTCGTAGCGGCCTAGCAAGACCTTAGCAGCATAAGCGGTATCTTCGGGATCCTCGCCACCCGAATTTCGATCATGAACGAATAAGATTTTTGGTTTCGCCTTCGGTGAAGTGAATCG
>JALHOI010000182.1 GCA_022843085.1 Pseudobdellovibrionaceae bacterium | reverse complement strand
GGTGTCTCTTCGAGGTATTGCGTAGGTTAACAGTAATTCTAAAAACTCATAATCTTCCGCAAAAGCTTCACGACCGTTACTAATATATTTATCTTTTAGTCTTTTGCGATGCCCCGAATTATCTGAAGGATCACTATTCATCTTCTAGCTATCCAACCCAATATCAAGGGCTTTGACGGAATGAGTAAGGCAACCAATTGAAATACGATCAACCCCTGTTTTTGCAATTTTTTTAACGGTTTTTAAATTCACCCCGCCACTTGCTTCCAGTAAAATATTTGGCAAGGTTTTGTTGCGAAGTTGAACGGCTTTTTTCAGTTTTTGAATAGGCATATTGTCTAACAAAATAATGTCTGGGGCTATCGATAAAGCTTCTACCATTTGAATTAAATTATCAACTTCAACAATGATTTTTTGATTTCTAGTAATCACCTTTCGCGCCCGAATCACAGCTTCTCTGATGGGCGTTTCAGTTGTTTTACTTAAGCTTGCAATATGATTATCTTTAATCATCACCATATCATAAAGACCCATGCGGTGATTGTTGCCACCACCACATAATACGGCATATTTTTCTAGTTTGCGCCAACCAGGGGTCGTTTTTCTTGTATCTAAAATTTTACAAGGTGTTTCTGATACAGCCTTGACAAAATTATTGGTGATGGTTGCAATGCCAGACATTCTTTGCAAGAAGTTTAAAATAATTCTTTCGGCAAGCAAAATTTCAGAAGTCGGGCCTTGCTCCGGTCTTTTTGATCAGTGCTGACAACGAGGCCGACGAAGACCTTGTGCGCTCATTTTTAATCGAAACCGGAGTCAGTTTCGAATCCGCCCTGGTCAAAGGCGACCAACAAAAATTTGTCGAAATATGGCAAGAACTCTCCAGCGATGATCCAAACAAACGATGGTCAATGGGGTTGCCGGCAACTTTTGTCATCGATTCAGAGGGACGCGTTAAATCATTTATGATCGGCGGAACCAACGAACGCGAGCTGATTGCCACTGTAAAAAAGGCGATGGCCAGCACGCTCGACACTGCGCGCGATTGAGCGAACCAATGAAAAGGTGGATTCTAAGCTCTATGTCTTTAGCACAACAAACTGCGATCTCTGCTTTGTCACAAAACTCAAATTCTTCCGTGAAAGTCTTCGTCAACCGAACACTCAACATGCGGAAAATTAAGTTTATCGGTCTGGATATGGACCACACTCTCGTTCGCTACCATTCACACGCGTTCGAAGAGCTTTCACATCAAACAATGTGCAAAAAACTGGTCGAGCAAAAAAACTATCCGGCCGCAGTCCTGAATCTAAAGTTTGACGTCAACCTCGCCGTGCGCGGTCTGGTTATCGACAAGAAAAAGGGAAACTTACTGAAGGTCAGCCGACATGGCGGAATTCGCGCAAGCTATCACGGAACAAAGCCGATCGATTTTCAACAACAGCAAAAATTGTATAAGTCGACGTACATCGATCTTTCTGACGCCAACGCGTATGCAGCGATCGATACGGCGTTCTCGTTGTCGGTCGCGACCCTCTATGCGCAGCTGGTTGAAATTAAAGATTCTCCGGCGGGAGAGACTCTGCCCGACTATGAAACTATTTCGCTCGACGTCATCGAGATGCTCGATCTGTCCCACCGAGACGGCTCGCTGAAGAACGAAGTCGCGCGCAATCTCGACAAATACATCATCAAAGATCCCGATGTCGTTCGGGGAATTGAACGATTCAAAAAGCACGACAAAAAGTTTTTCATCGTCACAAATTCAGACTTCGCATACTCGAAGCTGTTACTCGACTACGCGATCAACCCGTTTTTGAAAGATCATAAAGATTGGACAGAGGTGTTCGAGTACGTTGTGACACTCGCACAAAAGCCTCGATTTTTTTGGGACACATTGCGCTTCCTGAAAGTCGACGGCCAGACCGGTGCCATGACAAATTTCGACGAGTCCTTGAAGCCCGGCCTTTACCAAGGTGGGGGCGCCGCTAAGTTTGCAAAAGATCTTGGCGTCGAAGGCGATGATATCGTGTACATCGGCGACCATATTTACGGCGACATTCTGCGGCTGAAAAAAGATTGTAACTGGCGCACAGCCCTGGTCGTTGAAGAGCTCGATTCTGAAATTGAAAACTACAAGAAAGCTCAACCTTTCTCGAAAGAGATCGGCGCGTTGATGGACAAAAAAGAACCGCTAGAACGGCAGCTTGTCGACTTGATCACGAAACGAATTGAAGCGTCGGATGATTCAAATGAGTCGCGGGTTCAAGAACTTCAGAATCAGATTTCTGATATCGATAAGGTCATTTCTCAAAACATCAAGAAACAACAGAGCGTCTTTAACCCGCATTGGGGCGAAATCATGCGGGCAGGCAACGAAGAAAGCTACTTCGCCACCCAGGTCGATCGCTATGCGTGCGTCTACATGCCGAAACTTAGCGATCTCTTGGACTACTCGCCGAGAACGTACTTCCGCGCGTCGCGCCGTCCGCTGGCGCACGAGCTTGCGTTGGGACTCGACTAAGCCGGCGCGAGTTGTAAGGGCTTAAAGTTTTTTTCCAAAGTTCTGCGGTTGCCGAACGAGTAGTAGAAAATCATTCGCTTTGGGCGACTGCATGATCGCTGTAAAGCGATCGCGCGCGTTGGGCTCTTTATCAAGAATGCGCTTGCGATAAAAATACCGACCGGCTTGAGCGATCGCACAACCCAAGTCCGCTGTACCCGAACCGTCGCGCTCAGAGCCCATGCAGATCGGATCCAATTCTTTTTCTTGTGAAGCTTCGAGCGCCAACGGACCCACTGTCAGCGAAAAAAGCGACGCCGAGCTGCCGACGCTTGCGGCATCTTTTGGTACTCCGTCGGCGACGCCACCGGTGGCCATGATTTGCTCGAGTCGCGATATCGCGTTGCCTGGCAAGAGATGCGTCGAGTAGAGGTTCGGCACGATGACAAGAATCAGCTCGTTCGCCGCGAGCCCGGCGTTGAGCGCGTCGGTAAGTTCAGCAAGAGTGCCGGTGTTTGTGTTGAGTTCGATCAGGTTTGGGGCCACCGCGCGAATCTGATCTCTCGTCTCAACCGGCATTTTATCGTCGATAATCACGCGGGTGAATTTTCTCGAATTCTGCGAGGCCGCAATCATAAATCCAGTCGCGATCGGTGCCGCCCAATCTCGGTTTGTCGGAAGTCCAAGTACTACGATTTTCTCTTTAGCCAGCGGAACATAGAATCGCTTGAGCGCCACTGCGCCGATTTGGTCGGGGGTTTCAAAAAAAGACGGCTTCATAATTCGCACGGGTGCGGGCCTATATCCGTAGAGCAGAGTCGCGACGACGCCAACCATCATCGTGACCAGGCCGAAAGCTATTCCATATTTTGTGTATTTCAGCGGGCCGTCCGTCATAGGACCGTTCAAAGAGCCGTCGGCTGATTTCGCCGGGGCCGTTTCAGGCGTCGGTGTCACTTTATTCATTCCTAGCGGGTAGCTTGCGAAGCCGCTGAGGTCAACGCTTAGCAGCCGAAACAGTTCACATTGAAATAGATTGTCCAGCTACCGAGTCGGCGCTACGACAAAGAACTGAAAGAGGACTTGATCCATGGGACAGGTACCGGCTCGAATCATGATTGTCGGCGACGGCCGTCTCGCAAAAACTTTGTGGGACGTCCTGCACGCCACCGACTTCCCACCACCCGGCGCCTCGCAGGCGACCATTCGGCCGGCCGTCCAGTCGGTCTCGCGGTGGTCGAGAAAAAATCACGTGTCGTTAGCCTTGGCGGTGGAAGAATCGAAAGCGACCCACATCTGGCTTGCGATCACTGACCAAGCTCTTGAAAGCTTCATCAAAGAAAATCAACCCAGTTTCAGGAATCGAACGGTTGTGCATTTTGCGGGAAGTCTGCCGACTCTACATGGCGTGCACGCCGCTCACCCACTTATGACTTTTGATGGGCAGGGTCCTCACACCTACGTTTGGTTTTCGAAAGTTCCTTTCGCACTCGATCTTGAGGGGCCTGAACTAACAGAACTTCTGCCCGGGTTCATAAATGATAGCTTTCGTCTTAAGCCGTCTGCACGGGCCTACTATCACGCGTTGTGCGCGGCGGCGGGAAACTTCACGGTGCTTTTGTGGGAAACTGTCGGTTCTCGTTTTCAAACTGAACTGGCGCTGCCACCCGGAGTGCTCGGTGCTTATCGACGACAAATTTTTAAAAATCTTGATGAGGCCACGGGTCGATCCGTTCTGACGGGGCCACTTCTGCGAGACGACACCGAAACTCTCGACTCGCACCGCTCGGCGTTGGCTACGCATTTTGAAGCCCCGCTGTTAAAAATCTACGATGCGTTCGCCGATTTGTTTCGAACCGAAAGGCTTAAGAAATGAAAACCGTTCTTGAATTTGCTGCCGCGAAATCGGCCGGGCGATTGATCTCGATGGTAACTTGCTACGACTCGACCAGTGCGCTGATTGTGGGCGCGTCGAACGTTGACTGCATTCTCGTTGGCGACAGCGTCGCAATGACGATGCACGGTTTCAAAGACACGCTAAATGCGACTCCTGAAATGATTGAGATGCATGTTGCGGCGGTTCGGCGCGGAGCTCCTGAGAAGTTTGTGGTGGCCGACCTTCCGTTTCTCGCCCACCGGGGTAGTCTTGATCAAACAATGAACGTGGTCGCGCGCGTGATGCGAGCCGGGGCCAATGCCGTGAAGATTGAAGGCATCGACGGTTCGACTGAAGTTTTTAAACACATCATTGAGAGCGGTGTTCCCGTCATGGGGCACCTGGGGCTCACGCCGCAGTCGGTACACCAGTTCGGCGGTTTCAAGGTGCAAGGCAAAACTGACGCCGCGGCCGAACACATTCGCACGCAGGCAAAGCTGCTTGAAGCTTGCGGCGTGTTTGCAATTGTCCTCGAGTGCATGCCGTCACCTCTCGCCAAACAAATCACGCTCGAACGAAGCGTACCGACGATCG
The DNA here is from genome assembly GCA_022843085.1 of Pseudobdellovibrionaceae bacterium. GTDB lineage: Bacteria > Bdellovibrionota > Bdellovibrionia > Bdellovibrionales > JAMPXM01. Next base: position 1,688 of record JALHOI010000182.1, on the reverse strand, counting down.
GAATCGGCGCAGGCCTTGATTGCAACGGACAAGTTTTGGTTTTTCAGGACGTGCTTGGTTTGAACACTGAGTTTCGGCCCAAGTTCGTGCGGCCGTTCGCAAAAGGGGCCGAAATCTTTCGAGCGGCGCTCGACAGCTACGATGCGTCGGTCAAAGACCGATCGTTTCCGGCCGCAGGCGAGACTTTTCAATGATCACGGTGCATGCGACTCTCGACACCTGGCTCGTCGAGCGACATAAAAATACCTCGAGCCAGCGGTCGATTGGATTTGTTCCCACGATGGGGGCACTTCACGAGGGGCACTTGTCTCTTTTAAAAAAGGCCCGGGCTGAAAACGACGTCGTGCTTCTCAGCATATTTGTCAATCCGACGCAGTTCGACAACCCCGACGATCTAAAAAAGTATCCCGCGATGCTCGAGCAAGACATTGCGCTCGCAAAGTCTGCCGGCTGCGATCACATTCTGACTCCGAATCGCGAGATGATGTACCCCGACGACTATCGGTATCGAGTCACCGAATCGAAGTTTTCAAAAGTCTTGTGCGGAGCTCATCGGCCAGGTCACTTCGACGGAGTCTTGACTGTTGTCCTCAAGCTTTTCCACATCGCACAAGCGACTCGCGCATACTTCGGCGAAAAAGACTTTCAACAGCTCGAGCTGATACGACAAATGGCAAAAGCCTTGTTTCTAAATACCCAAGTCATCGGTTGTCCCACACTACGCGAAGCCGACGGTCTTGCCATGAGTTCGCGAAACATCAGGCTTTCGCAGGTTGAAAGAAAGACCGCGCCGCAATTTGCGAAGGTGCTGACCGAGTCGTTGGCCCGCGGTGAATCGCCTGCCTCAGCCCGTGTGCAGCTTGAAGAGCTCGGGTTCAAAGTTGATTATGTCGAAGACCACGCGATTGGAGAGCCTACGAAGCACCGTCGGTTTGGCGCTGTCTTTCTTGGTGACGTGCGGCTGATCGACAATGTGACAGGTGAAGTATGAGCCGCCGGGCCCGAGTTCTGATCATGATGAGTGGCTCGATCGCCGCATACAAAGTCTGTCACGTCATATCGCGCCTCGTTCAAGCAGGTACTGAGGTCGAAGTTGTTGCAAGCCCCTGGGCACTTAAGTTTGTCGGCGAGGCTACGATTGAAGGGCTCACTGGGCGAGCCGTTCGCAAAGCAATGTTTGGCGCCGGCGCTCATATGGCTCACATCAATCTGATTCGCTGGGCCGATCTCGCGATCGTGTGCCCTGCGACGGCGAACACGATTAACAAGCTTGCCGGGGGAATCGGTGACGATTTGATCACGACGTCCTTTCTCGCTCATGACTTCGCAAAACCGTGGCTGATTGCGCCCGCCATGAACACAAAGATGTATCATCACCCAATCACGCGAGCCTCTGTAGAAAAATTGCGAGCCATGGGGTGCGAAATTCTTGAGACCGCGTCGGGAGTGCTCGCGTGCGGCGAAGTCGGAGACGGAAAGCTTCTCGATTCGGACCTTCTCTTGAGCGAGATCGTGCGACGACTTCCAGCGAAACCTACTCAACACCCCGTGGTCGAATCGCCAGATGAGCGCGCCTTTCGGCGCCCGCGACGAATTTTAATCACTTCAGGCGGAACGTCCGAGCCGATTGATCCTGTACGCTCGATCACAAATACATCGACCGGTCGCACGGGTGCTCTTCTCGCCGA
>JALHOI010000181.1 GCA_022843085.1 Pseudobdellovibrionaceae bacterium | reverse complement strand
GCTCTTCCGATCTAAGCTGATTCGGCTCGGGCTATCTCTGGCCTCGCGCAGACACTTTTTGAAAACGGGCAAGAACAAAGCTTCGAGGTCGAGTGTAAAGGAAGTTTACAGTTTTTCTGGAAACAACTGATCGGGGCTGCATAAAATCGACCCTAGAAGCTCATTATGAGGGCGTTTGATTCAGACGCTGCTTCTCTCAAGCCTCGGAGATCCGCCAAATTTGGTCTGGCACGAAAGAGTCAGGACTTCTAACCGCCGGGCGAAGCGGTTACGCTAACAGTGTAGATGAAACCAGAGGGAACGAATGCAGAACAACTCCTTACTTAAAAAGTACAAGGAAGAGCCCACTCGACTGAACCCGAAAGAACGGGAAGAGCTCATCCGGGAGTACACGCCGCTGATCAAGTTCATTGCACAAAAGATTGCGATTCGATTGCCATCAAATATCGAGCTTGATGATTTGATTTCAAGTGGCGTCATTGGATTAATGGACGCGATCGAGAAATATGACCCGACCCGCGATAACAAGTTTAAGACTTATGCCGAATTTCGAATTCGAGGCGCGATCCTCGACGAGTTGCGTGCGCAAGACTGGGTTCCTCGCTCGGTGCGCGACAAAGCGAAGCTGCTTGATAAAACTGTCGCTGATCTCGAAGCATCTATGGGCCGCCAGGCCACCGACGAAGAGGTCGCTTCGAAACTAAATATGACGCTTGAAGAATTTTTCGAGCTCGTCAATCAGGTGCGGCCCGTTTCCGTTCTGTCGATCGATGAAATCGCTTCGTTTTCAAACGTCGACAAGAAGTCGCTGATGTCTCTTCTGGAAGATGTGAAGGTCGCAAACCCGTTCATCCAGTTAAATTTGAAATCGGTGAAAGATGTTATCACCGGTGCAATCGAAGAGCTTCCCGAGCGCCAGCGGCTGGTACTTTCTCTTTATTATTACGAAGATCTGAACTTAAAAGAGATCGGAAAAGTTTTGCGTGTTACCGAAAGCCGTGTGTCGCAGCTACATGCGCAGGCGATTAGCCGACTTCGCCAGAAGCTTACAAGCTTCTTTAAAGAACAAAACAACGAAGCGATTTGAGTGAGGCGAGCGAGACTCAAACTCGCTTGCCTATTACCTTCTTAGTCCCGCCGGAACAATCATTCGACCCAATAGATCAAACAATACTGAGGCTATCAGCGCCATTCCAGCCGCCGGTACTGCGCCGGTTAAGATCGTTGGAACGTCGTTAAGAGATAGACCTGAGACGATAGATACCCCGTATCCTCCCGAGCCAACGAGTGCGGCCAAGGTCGCTGTACCGATACTGACAATCGTGGCCGTTTTGACGCCAGCCAAAATCGTCGGACTCGCTAGTGGAAACACAATACGAACTAAAATTTGCCACCTGGTGAGTCCATAAGCTCGAGCATTTTCGAGATGGCGCGCATCAATCGATCGAACGGCAACATTCGTATTCATGACGACAGGAAGAAGACTGTACAGGCACAACGCCGTGAGTGCGGGCGCGTTGCCGACTCCGAAGAGCGGAATGAGAAAACAGAGAAGGGCGAGAGACGGAATCGTTTGCACGAGGCCGCTGACCAACAAAATCGCTTGTCCAGCGACTTGAAATCGAGCCGCTATCAGGCCAAGCGGAATTCCGATCAGAATCGAAAATGCGAGCGCGAACCCTACGAGGACTAAGTGCTCTTTGGTGCGCCCAATGATCCGAGAGGTTGATGACTGCGGGGCGGCGACTTGAACGCCAAGAAATTCCGATGCGACTTTTTCTGTCGATTGCTTTTCCAAATCGATTTTCGCGTTCATTTTTCGCATCATTGTTTCGTCGATTTTGCCGCTGAGTTCACCAAGTCGCCGCCAGAGGTCGCCGTGTTCGATAGTAAACGCTTGGCGCGCCACCCAAACCGCGTGGTAGGTCGGAAAATACTCTCGGTCGTCTTTGAGAACGTGCAGATTAAGTTTTTCGACTTTGGCGTCGGTTGAATAGATGTCGATGAGATTTACTGTTCCGTCTTCGACAGCTCGGTAAGCAAGACTTTGAACCATTCGCACGATTTTTTTGGGCGGTATTTTTAAATTGTAGTGCTCGACCAAGCCTCTGTATCCGTCCGATCGGTTCATGAACTCGTGCGTGAACGCGGGTCGTAGGTCGTCGCCCGCTCGCAAGAGATCGCCGATGGTCTTTAAGTCGTACTTCTGGGCGAGGTCGGCGGTCACCGCTAAGGCGTAGGTATTGTTAAAGCCAAGAGAGCTTGAAATCGTAAGCCCGAGTGGTGCCAAAGCCTTTCGGATTTGATCTTCAGATTTGAGGCCCGGCTGCTTTAAAATCGCCTCTGCGATTGTCCCGGTGTAATCAGGGTAAACGTCGATCGCACCGCTTTGAAGCGATTCGAACAAAATTCCAGTCGCACCCATGCCGAGCTTGCGATCAATTTTTGCCGATCCGGCCGATTCCAAAACTTGCGCGCCGATCTCGCCCAAGATGTAACTTTCAGTAAAAATCTTTGAGCCGATGACGACGGTCGATTTGGCAAGGGCCGCCCCGCCAAGCACGAGTGAACAGGCAAAGATCGCGACACTTAGACTGAATAAGAGACCACGGCAATTCATCAAAGGTCTCGTGCTTCTGGCAACGTGCGGTGAGCATTAATAAATTCGGTAACGAACGGATCAGCCGGGCGCAGCAAGAAATCAGAATATGTGCCGGTCTGCACGATTCTGCCGGCATGAAGCAGAATCACGTTTTCCGCTAGATACACGGCCTCACCCAGATCATGCGTCACGATCACCACAGTTTTGCCAAGACTCGTAAATATCGATTTCAATTCTTGCTGCAGGCTTCTTCGAATGATCGGGTCGAGGGCCGCCATCGGTTCATCAAGTAGCATGACCGACGGATCCATCATCGCAGCTCTCATCATTGAGACACGCTGTTTTTGCCCGCCGCTCATTTCGTGGGGGTAGCGCTCTAGAACAGAAGCTTCGAGTTCAACAAGCTGTCGAAGAGTTTGAATTCGATCGTTGATCCGAGATTTTGCCCAGCCCCTCAGCTTTGGAACTAAACCGACATTCTGCGAGCCGGTGAGATGCGGAAAAAGTCCGCCGTCTTGTGGCACGTATCCGATGCGGTCCGACCATTCAACTTGGTCGAACGACAAAAGTGCCTGATCATTAATTTTGACATAGCCTTTATCGAACGGGATGAGCCCCAGTGCGATTCGCAAAATTGTCGTTTTGCCTGAACCGCTCGATCCGATCAACGCCGCCGTCGAACCTTGTGGTACCGCAAACGAGATGTCGCGAAGTACTGGCTTTCCGTTGAAAGATTTCGAAACATTTTCGATCTTTAGCATCATAAGTGATCATGTCACTCTCGCCAGAGATGACAAACAAAACGTCAAAAGTTGACTCGAATCGCAGAAACTTTAACTTGCGGCTGTGATGAGGCACTGGACAAACAACGGGCTGACTAGCGGTTGGGCTTCAGTCGCTCTTCCAGGATTTTTCTAATTTTAAGCATGAGGCGATTTTCCATTTGCCGAACGGCCTCGCGAGTAACGCCGTACTTTTCACCGATTTCTTGAAGCGTCATAGGTTCGTCAGCAAGCAGGCGATCTTCGAGTAATTCTTTTTCGCGTGCATTCAAGGAATCCTTCAATTCTTGAATGCCTTCGTTGAGAAGCGAAAGCATCTCTTGATGACCCATCTGTTCATCGATCGGGACGTCGTCAGTCGCCTCGAAATCAAGAAGCGTGGCGCGCCCCGAATCGTCGACCGCTGTTTGTAGAGACACATCGCGGCCCGACATCCGTTGAGTCATCGATTCGACATCCGCTTCGCTGACTCCAAGTCGCGACGACAGAAGCTTTACACTTGGCTCTTCGCCCTGCGATTCGATCAGCTCTTTTTCCTTTTGCAATCGATAGAAAAGTTTTCTCTGTGACTGAGTCGTGCCGATACGAACCATCGAGTACTGCCGCATGAGGTAGTCTTGAATATAACCGCGAATCCACCACACCGCGTATGTGATGAGGCGAACGCCTTTGTAGGGATTGAACTCGCGAACCGCGTGCATGAGTCCGACGTTGCCCTCTTGAACAATGTCGATCAGACGCGCGCCGAATTTCGAGTACTCCGCCGCGACTTTGACGACAAATCGAAGGTTGCTCGTCACCAATGCTTCGGCGGCCCGTTTATCGCCGGTTTCGCGAAAACGAATGGCCAATGCCTGCTCTTGTTCGCGTGTGAGCAAAGGATACCGACGAACTTCGGCCATGTACTGAGCGATGGGATCGGCGGTCGCCAGAGCCCGATCTGATGCGCGTACGCTTGAAGGCGGACTTAAAAGAGGCCGAATATCTTCAAAGTTTGGTTCGTCATCGGCGTTGAAGGCAGCGTCATCGCTGGCACGGTTGACCCAGCCCCGGGACTCCCAATCCGCAGCTTCCTGTCGCACTTGTTCGGCGTAATCAATTCCGGCTTCGCGCGTTCTCTCAATTGCGGGGGAGTCGCTGTCGACCGAATCAATGACCTCGGCTTCCACACTTCGCACGGCCTCATTTGGGCCGCTTCCTGGGCCGCTTCCTGGGCCGTGCGCTTTTGAGGCCCGCGGTTCTCGCTTCTTCGTTTTTTTCTTAGATGCGACTTCAGACTTAGCCATCAGCTACGCAAGCGCCTTTTGCAGCTTTTTTTCGAGTGTCGACTGAACCATGCCCTTGATTGGCGTCAGCATCAACGGCAGATCGATTTCAATCATGACATTCGAACCCGTGCCTGCAGCTGAAACCTTCATTTCGGCCGAAAACTTCGATCCTTTGCCCTTACCTGTTTGGCCCGCATCGTCGAATGTAAACTTGCACGACGAGTCCATTTTTTGAAGATCGGCGTCGTTCTCGAGCAGCGCTTTAATGCGAACGAAGGCCTCCTTTTGGCTCAATTCAGACTTCGACTCAACTTTGACTTTCGGCACGGTGTCTCCTTCGTAGTGCGTAGTGGCGCAGTGGCGAGCAGCGGAACGGTGATCAATCTACTCATGTCATGGCCAATTGGGTTCATGGCCAATTGGGTAGCATTTCGCGCGCCAGTCGCTCGGTTCGCGCATCGACATCCTACAAAATGCCAGACGAGCTGTCACGCGAGCTGTCAGATCGGCCATCAAGATGCCGCCACGTCGACCCTATTCATGATTGGCTTTTTTTGAAACGGCCAGTAGGCTCTAGGTTTCACTTCTTTCAGGAGTTCCAAAGTGTCCCAATCTTTCGTGACGAAGCAAAAGCGCACCCATTACGCAGGAGCACTTCGCGCCGACCACGCGGGTCAGACCGTCGTTTTGATGGGTTGGATCGACGGACGACGCGATCACGGCGGGCTCGTTTTTGTCGATATCCGCGATCGCGAAGGCATCGTGCAAGTTGTGCTAGATCCTTCGAAGCCCTCAATGGCGGCCGCGAAAGAGCTTCGGGGTGAGTTTGTCGTCGCGTTGCGAGGTCAAGTGCGTGCTCGACCTGAAGGAATGATCAACAAAAAAATTAGCACCGGCGGTGTTGAGGTCGAAGCGCTCGAGCTTGAAATTTTGAGCGAAGCGAAGACTCCTCCGTTTCAAGTCAACGACGAAAATGTTGGCGAAAACCTGCGCTTGAAGTACCGCTATCTCGATATTCGCTCTCAGCGGCTGAATGGTTTTTTACGGAAGCGTCACGAGATTGTACGCACGGTTCGAAATTTTCTGTCCGATGACGGCTTCACCGAAGTTGAAACACCGATTTTGTACAAATCTACCCCTGAAGGAGCACGCGATTACCTCGTTCCGTCGCGGGTGAACCAAGGTACTTTTTATGCCCTTCCGCAGTCACCGCAAACCCTGAAGCAGCTTTTGATGATCGGCGGAATGGACCGCTACTTTCAAATCGCTCGCTGCTTCCGCGACGAAGATTTGCGAGCCGACCGCCAGCCCGAGTTTTCTCAGATCGACATCGAAATGAGCTTCGTCGATCAAGATGACATCATGGATGTAAACGAACGGCTCGCACAAACAATTTGGAAAAAGTTTCGAGGCGTCGATATCGGAGTCATCCCGCGCATGACGTATTACGAGGCGATGAACAGATTCGGAATCGACAAGCCAGATCTTCGATTCGGTCTCGAGCTGACCGACGTGGCGGACGTAGCGAAAGACTTAGGTTTTAAGGTCTTTGACGACGTGCTCGCGAAAGGTGGCGTCATAAAAGGCCTCGGGGTCGAAGCCGCAGGCGAACTTTCGCGCGCCCAGATCGATAAGCTCGTCGATATCGCAAAGAAGGGTGGAGCCAAGGGCCTCGTGTGGATCAAAGGTGACGTCTCAGGAACTCTGACAACCGCACTCGCAAAGTCGATCCCAGAAGAAAAAGTAAAAGCGCTGCACAAAAAACTTTGCCCAACTGGTAAAGGGTTATCGCTGATCGTCGCCGACGGGTTCGACACGGCCTGCGCATCGCTGTCTAATCTGAGACTTCATTTCGGTCGCGAACTGAAGCTGATCGACGAAACTAAAGACAGTTTTTTATGGGTCGTAGACTTTCCGTTGCTCGAGTATAACGCCGAGGCGGGCCGGTGGGCTGCTCGTCATCATCCCTTCACGTCGCCGCAGAATCATCACATGGATATTTTGAAGAACGATGAGCACAAGCAGTTCGGTGAA
>JALHOI010000180.1 GCA_022843085.1 Pseudobdellovibrionaceae bacterium | reverse complement strand
GCCAAGGTGTGTCGAAACCTAAGGCTTTGATGTTAAGCGCGGATCAGAAAGATTGGGATCTCGCATTTTCAATCGAATCGCTGGGCAATCCGCCTGCCGCTGAACATGGCGGAATCGCCGAAGCTGTTGGATGGTTTCTTCCGGCTCACTATACCGTCGCGCTCGTCAGTGAGAAACACGTCGCCGGTTTTACAGCCCTCTAAATTTCAGGCCTTTAGACTTCAGGCCTCTAAAATAGACGAACCTTTCAAATCATCGAATCAAAAGCCGCCTGGCTTAGGCAGAAGTTCAACCAGGCATTCGCGCCAGTATTCTGGAGCATCTTCGCGAAAGTCGATCGCGATTTGCCACCGATCTTTGGTCAGACGGTGAGTTCGAGTGATGACTCCACCAACCTCAAGATTCATAGCATCGATCATCAAATAGACTTTGTCGCCTTCAAGATCCTTCAGCGAAAGCGAGTCGCGAAACGACTTGGGTGCAAGGTCCCGGCGCTCGACTTCGATTAAAAACCCCGTTGTCGAGGCTTCGACAAGCCACCCTCGTCTTGCAAGAAGAGTCATGTGGTCAATTGAAGTAAGCGCGCGAATTGAAAGTGGTTCTAGATTCTCGCGCAGCGCCCGGTTCTCGAGGGTCGCTTTTTCTGTTTTTCGGTCAGCCATGTTTCCTCATCTCTGCGGTCGGTGCTTGTCAGCGCCTCGCGGTGGTAACAACCTTTCGGAACCGCTAAGACCTAAGTTAAGTGAAGACTCGAATTGCCAGTTTTTTGCCGTCTCAGATTGAGAAGGCCTGTTCACCATTTATACGGATGTTCGCGATTCAATCACTAATTCAATCACTGACAGACGATCGGCTGCGGGCCAGCGCAACTGTCCACATTTTTTGGGAAAGCACGTCGCCTCGCGCTTCGTGTGACATCCAGCGTGCTGTGAAACTTCCGGCTTCAGATAGCGCTGTGACTTCGACCGATTCAAATTGAAGATCGACGTGCCCAAGATTTCCAAAAGCCTTGATCGCAGATTCTTTGGCTGCCCAAAAAGCAGTGGCATTTGAAGCGGCTGCAATTTTTCTTTCGGCTTCGGTCGTTGCGATCCGCATCGCAGCTTTCGCAGACACACGGTTCGTTATCTCGAAATCAATTCCTAATCCAAATGAGCCCGGAGCCAGCGCAAAGCCGCCGATGAGCGGGCAATGCGAAATGCTGATGGCCCAGCCATCAAGCCGGGGCCGCCTTGTTAGATCCGCCAAGTGCGTTAAGTCAGGCCCGTTCCGGTTTGGCGCAGTGTGTGTCGCCAAATGGTTGATCAGGGCGGTGCGGATGTTGTCTCGATGCCTCGGTTCGACTGCAGCCATCGCAGGCGTAGCTGTGATGATAAGCCCATCGATTTTCATGGCCTGTCGAAGCCGAGTTAGCGGGTCCACATCAGTCCGCTAGGAGGGATGAAGTTCAGGTGCAGAAAGCTGGGGATCACGAAAAGCTGCGGGCCAGTCAACGGGGCGGCCCTCGGTGAGCGCCATCATTCGGTCAAGCGAGACTCGCGCAAGTGCGGCGATCTCGCTTGATACGTTGACGGTCGGCTTGAGATCGCGAAGTGCGTTTCGAATTTTTTCGAGCGTATTCATTTTCATATACGGACACTCGTTGCAGGCGCAAGATCCCTCGGCTGGAGCTTGAATCAGTACGGCGTCGGGCCGCGAACGCTGCATCTGATGAAGAATACCGTGCTCGGTTGCGATGATGAATTCGCGCCGGGCCTTGTTCGTACGAACTTCTTCGAGAAGGCGCGACGTTGATCCGACAACGTCAGCTTGATTCAAGATTCCGTCGTCGCATTCTGGATGAGCCAGAACAATCGCGTCGGGATGTTTGAGTCGTAGTTCTTTGAGGCGCCGTTCAGAAAACAGCACGTGAACCTCGCACGCCCCCGGCCAAAGCATCATTTCGCGATTTAACTTTTTCGCCAGATACCGACCGAGGTTGCGATCGGGGCCAAACAGGATTTGTCGATCTTTCGGAATCGCACCGATAATTTTTTCGGCGTTCGATGACGTCACACACACGTCGGTGATGGCTTTTACTTCTGCGCTTGAATTCACATACGTGACACAAATCGCGTCGGGGTGTTTCAATCGCCACGCCAGGTACTTCGAGTAGGGCGAATGATCGACCAGCGAGCAACCCGCCGATAAGTCAGGTACAAGCACCGTCTTGTTCGGAGACAGCAGCTTCACGCTTTCGCCCATAAAGACAACGCCGGCGAGTAGGATGACAGGATTCGAAGCGCGCTCGCCCCACTGCGCCAGCGCCAGCGAGTCGCCGACATGATCGGCGATGTCCTGGATGGCTCCATCTTCGTAGAAATGCGCCAGAATGAGGGCCTGGTGCTTAGTTTTGAGCTGCGCGATTTCGTTCGTCAGTTCTGTGAGATGGCTCGCCATGCGGTACTCTTAGCAGTCGCGTCGACGGTTCGCAACGGAGGAGGCCATTTTCAACACAGTTGTTATGGGCATAGTCGTACAATTTTTTCTATGAGATCTCGATTGGAAGAGTCCAGCCCCACTGATCTTCAACTCGACCGTATTGAATATCGGTCAGTCGCTTGAGGAGTTTAGCCGAAACAGGTCCGACCCGCCCGTCGCCGATCACGACTTTCTCGCCGTTGATCCCTAGCGAATCGACCGGTGAAATGCTGGCAGCGGTGCCGGTGCCGAACACCTCTTCAAGAGTTCCGCGGGTTGCAGCGTCTTTAATTTCATCGAGCGAAATCGGGCGCTGCTCGGCTGGAGTTCCCTCGGAATCAAGAATTTGCAACACTGAATCGCGCGTGACACCAGGAAGAATCGTTCCGTCCAGCGGAGGTGTTACGATCTTGCCATCCATCTTGAAGAACACATTCATCGTGCCGACTTCTTCGATGTAGCGGCGGTGAGTGGCGTCAAGCCACAGAACTTGCGCGTAACCTTCATTTTTCGCTTCGAGAGCGGCCTTCAGGCTTGCCGCATAGTTGCCGCCTGTTTTTGCCGCGCCAATACCGCCCGGAGCTGCACGCACAAAATCGGTTTCGACTTTAATTTTAACGGTGTCCGCACCCTCGCCGTAATACGACCCAACCGGTGAGCCAATGACGTAGAATGTGTAATCCTGCGAAGGCCGAACACCGAGGAACGCTTCCGTGCCGATCAATGTGGGCCGAAGATAAAACGCACAATTCGATTCGCGAGGAATCCATCGCGACTCGGTTTTGCAAAACGCAACAAGCATTTCGCAGAACAGATCAAGCGGCGGCGCCTTCATGCAAAGCCTGGCGGCACCGTTCTGCATGCGCTTCCAATTCATTTCGGGGCGAAAAAGTCGGACCTTGCCGTCGTCACCACGGTACGCCTTAAGACCTTCAAACAACTCTTGTCCATAGTGCAAAACAGACGCGCCCGGATCAATCGCCAGTGGGCCGTACGGCACAATTCGGGGCGCAATCCAGTTGCGGACCTCGCCCTGGCCAGCTGTTTTCGCAAATTCGACGATGGCCATATGATCTGAAAAGTGGCGGCCGAACCCGAAATCTTTCGATGGTGGGATCGTTTTCGAGTTTTTCGTTTTCTCGATCGAGATTTGAATCACAGCTCGCCGCCTTTTAAAGTCGTCACGATTGTTTTCGAAATCGTGCGCAGGGTTTCCATCACACCTTTGCCCGTGCTTGCGACGGCTTCGAAGTCAGGTGCGTTGACACGGTTCAAAGCTGCACGCATTTCTGCCAGCGGAGTCACGTTGGCCAGGTCTCGTTTGTTGTACTGAATGACGAGCGGAATTCGGCGAATGTCGTAACCCTGCTGGTCGAGGTTTTTTTCGAGATTGCGCAAAGCTTCGAGGTTTTCTTCCATCCGCTCGACTTGCGAGTCGGCGACAAAGACGACGCCGTCGAGTCCCTTCATAATCAATTTTCTGCTCGAGTCGTAAACGACTTGTCCGGGCACGGTGTATAAGTGAAATCTTGTTTTGAGCCCCCGAATTTCGCCGACGTCCATTGGCAAAAAATCGAAGAAGAGAGTGCGTTCTGTATTCGCATTGAACGCCTGCATTTGCGTTTCACCTTGACCGGTGGTGCGCGTGTAGACCCATTGAACGTTTGTCGTCTTACCGCCCAGCGACGGACCATAGTACACGAGCTTACAATGAATTTCGCGAGCTTCTTGATTGATGAACGCCATTTAAAGTTCGACTCGATTCTCGAGAGCGCGACCCAGAGTTCGATCGTCGACGTAGTCAATGTCACTGCCAAGCGGAACACCGCTGGCGATTCGCGTCACCTTAAGGCCGCGTTCGCCCAGAACTTTCGCAAGATAAAGTACGGTCGTGTCACCTTCGAGGTCAGGATCAAGGGCCAGAATGATCTCACTAATTCCCGGAGTCACATCGCCGACAGCACGCGACTCTTCAATGCGCTCAAGCAGTTCGCGAATCTTCAAATCATCGGGTCCGATGTTATCGAGCGGCGAGATGGCTCCATGAAGCACGTGATAGCGACCGCGGAAGGCACCGGAACTTTCGATACGAACAATATCGGAGGGCTCTTCGACAATGCACAAGACGTCAGTGCGGCGCGCATGATCGGCGCAGTAGCGACAGATCGACGGCTCGTCGGTATAAGAGAAGCAGACGTTACACTGATGAATGCTCTCGCGAACAGCGATCAGCGCTTCTTGAAGGCCCGTCGACAGATCGGGTTCGCGTAAAATTTGATACGCCAACCGCTGCGCGGTCTTCGGCCCGACGCCGGGCAAGCGATTCAACTGATGAACAAGTCGTTCGAGAGCACCAATCCTCAGCATGAGTTAGAACATCCCCGGAAGGCCCATGCCACCGGTGATTTTTTCCATCTCGGTTGCTTGTGTGTCTTTTGCTTTCTTAAGTGCGTCGTTCACGGCACCCACGACCATGTCTTGCAACATTTCGACATCAGCGGCCGCATCTTTTGAGATCACGACTGAAACAAGTTTTGTTTCACCCTTCATTTTGGCAATTACTGCGCCGCCTCCCGAAGAACCTTCGTACTCGCGCTCGTTCAGCTCCTCTTGCAGCTTTTTGATTTTCGCCTGCATCTGATTCGCTTGGCGCATGATGTTTTGCATGCCGCCTCCACCGAATCCGCCACCGCCTCGACCTTTCATCTGCTACTCCGTCGCACCACTAATGTGCCGTTGCTTTACGCGTTTGAAACCGCGTCTCAGATTTTACTTCGGGCGTTTCGCGTCGGCGCCGGCTGATAATCCACTGGCGCCAGAATCGCGAATTGCCTTCACTTGAGTTTTAAAAACATTCTTCGCAGTCCGCACAAGCGGATTTTGTTCGACCGCTGCTTCAATCGACTGCGTCTTCTCGACTTTAGCGCGTTCTTCTTTCGCGCGAGGAGTCAAATCGCCCGCTGCCGCTTCGGCCGGTTTGATCTCAACCTTCATATGCTTTTCCCAAACAGTCTCGATGAATTGTTCAATTCGTCGAATATTGTCAGGATCTTTGAGCTTATCTATAACGAATGCCACTTTTTTAGGTACACCGATCGTCAACTGAGTTTCGGTTTTTTCGACCACGTGTGTGTTCTCAAGCATGGCGCCAAGTAGTCCATTCGACTTTCGAACCATGTAGACGAAATGCAACCACGGGTCTTGTGCGCGCGACGGAACCGGTCGATTTGCATCGAGGTCGCGTTCTTCTTGTGTTGCATGCGGATCGCCGCTGGATGGGCCGGCTTTTGGCGGACTGCCCGTCGTTAGCGGAGGCAGCGCCGTTACGACCGTCTTCGCCGCTGCACCTTGAGTTTTCGCTGCGCCGGTCTTCGCTGCGCGCGTAAAGGAATCCAACGTGTATTTGGACGGGGCTGTTTCTGCTGACGGTTGCGGTGGCGCCGCGAGTGCTTCAATTGACGAGTGCGCCGGTGACGAGTGCGCCGGTGACGAGTGCGCCGGTGACGAGTGCGCCGGGCTTGAAAAGCTATGAGGGTTTTCAAACGTTGGTGGAGTTAACTTTTTTTCAGCAGCCGGCTGAGCTGTCTGCTGCGGAGCAAGTGCCCCAGGCGACGATGGCGCCGTTGGCTTCGTTGGCGGTACTCGCGACGCGAGAGAGGGCGCATGACCACCGACGAACAGATCGCGTAGCGACATCATCGACGGCGACGACGAAACGCGAAGCAATGTCATTTCTAAAACTAAACGCGGATCTGATGCGCGCAACAAATCGTTCACGCCTTTCAGCATCATGTCGAAAAGCATGTGTAGATCTTCTTCGGTTGTCGATGCAGCAAGCCGGCTCAATGCTTGAATTTCGCTGTCGGGCAAGTCAACAACTCGCGCAGGGTCAGCAGTACAGAGGCGGACCATCAAAGCGTTGCGCACTTCTTCGAGCAGATCCTGAGCGAAAATTTTGGGATCCACACCGCTTCGGTTCACCTTCTCGACGAGGTCCAGCGCAATCGACGGGTCGCGAGTGATAAGTGCGGTGACTCCATCAAGTATGAGTTGGCGATCTGTGAGGCCCAAGACCTCGATGACTTTCGTCAACGTAATCTCTTTATTTGAAAACGTGATGACCTGATCAAGCAGGCTCTGCGAATCGCGCATCGAACCATCGGCTTGACGAGCGATCGACCAAACAGCGTCTTGGTTTGTGACCACGCCCTCAGCGTCGCAAATTCGTTTCAGCTGG
>JALHOI010000179.1 GCA_022843085.1 Pseudobdellovibrionaceae bacterium | reverse complement strand
AATCTTTTCGAAGAGATGACACAAGAGCTCGAAGACCTCACCGGCTAGAGTTACTTCGCAAGCTTATTTTGCCAGAGTAAGACCCGGAAGTGCTGCACTCAGCCCGTCGATGATGAATTGCGCCGACATCGTGGCGAGAACCAAACCCATCAGTCGTGAAATCACGTTCATACCGATTCGTCCAATACGATCGGTGATTCTTGGCGCCTCTTTGAGAGTAAGGTAACTGCCGATTCCGACAAACGCGATCGCGACGTAAAGTGCGGAGGCTTCGAACATTCCATGCGCCTGATCAGACAACATAAAAACCGAAACGATCGCACCCGGCCCCGATAACAAGGGAATCGCGATCGGAAAAATTGCAACCTCATCTTTCGCGGCGCCTTCGCGCTGCTCATCCTCGGTCGATTTCGTGCGCGACGTGCGCGCATTAATCATGTCAAACGCAACGAAGAACAGTAAAACGCCGCCCGCAACTTTCAGCGCCGGCAGGGTGATACCGTAGAACCGAAAAATGAATCCGCCCGCGGCTGCGCATCCCGCGAGGATACAAGTCGAAACGATCGCTGCGCGCCTCGCGGTTCGAGCTCGCCGTTCGGGAGATTCACCGTGAGTCATCGCAAGAAACGGTGCCAGCGCACCGACTGGGTTTACGATCGTCGCGATCGTCGTAAGACAAACAAAGAAAAACGACGACACGAAAAATCCCCTTATTGACCGAAGCCAGCTTACGCAAATTTCACGTTCACACCGGCGGCGATCTCTTCATCTCGTGCGCGGCCAACATAAAATTCACGATACGTTTCTAAGCGAGTGGCCGCAACGTCTTTCAATTCCACTTGAAAAGCATCACGGAATTCTTTCAACCAGGGTTCGTGTTTAAATTTAAACATGCGAATCAGCTTTTCGTTCGATCCGACATTCATTTCGACCTGCGCAAGGAGCGCCACGGTCTCCATACGACCAATCTTGCGGCCTCGCCAAATGTGGGGAAGGCTCGCCATGCCCAGAAAAAAGCTCCACGCGCAAAAAAGGCGGTAGCTTTCAAATTCGTGCGGAATCGACGTCAAGTATCGCAAAGCTTTTTCGGCGTCGCTCAAAGCCGATCGAAAAACCGTCGGCACATCGGGCACCAAATCGCGACCTTGTTCGATATCGCCCTTGCGATCTTTCAGAATATTGACCTTTTGAAGAAAAAGACCAAACCGAAAACCATCTCCCAAAGAGGATTCAACCTTCAGTCCGCGGTTGATTCCCGCGATTCGCAAGAGGCCGCACAAGATTTCGCCGACAACACCAGCAACGAAAAAACAGTAGCGATTTACATCTGCGAGATCCTTTAAAACGAGAAGACCTTCGTTCGAATTTCGCCGAACGACAAAAGAACGCATCCCCTGCCCCATGCTGACGACGCTTGAAACAATCACGTCGCGAACATCGGGAGTAAAACTTTGAAGGCGTTCAAAAACCAGGGCCGTATCTTTTAGAAGTCGCTGCTCTGAATCGCTGATGCCGGTTGTGCGATTTAGAATTTCAAAGGTGAAGGCTTGAACAGACGCGGGAACCACGGCCTCGCCCGACCCCGCATGGTGCAAATTGTGAAGAAACAGATCGAAACTCTCGAGTTGAGCGTCGGTTTCGAGCCAGGTTGAGTCTTCGATGGTATCGAGAATTCGGCACAGTAAATACGAAAGACCAACTTGGTCGCGCATAGGACTATCGAGTCGCGCAATACAGAAGGCAAAACTTCGGCTGACGCGGTCGAGGTGTGCGGGAATGTCGAGGCGGCTCATTTCGCTAGCGTCTCGAACCCCGACCGAAGTAGCAAGTCCGACATCGCTCTGGCATTGCTCTGGCCTCGTTTCACGCCATAGTTCGAACATCGTTCGAATTTGTTTGATCTGAGAGTGTGTTTCAATTGCTGATCCGGCGTGACTCTAAATGAAAGCGTGTTGATAATAGCCAAATTCTTTGGTCGATTTTCCCCCCTTCAAAATATGAGGACTACCATGTCATCTAATCAGAATAGCAGTTCACGCCGCGACTTCTTAAAACTCTCGGGTCTTGGTCTTTTCGGAGCCGCCACACTCGGTACGCTCACGCTCAGCGCATTGCCAGCTTCTGCTCAGACTGCAAAAAAACTTGTTCTCGTATCTGAGACTGATCCCCTCGCCAAAACGCTCGGCTACTATGCGGACGCGACCAAAGTCGACACAAAGAAGTGGCCGAAGCGCGCTCAAGCCGACGGGAAGACGCAGTTCTGCAGCAACTGCATTCTCTTTAATGGCGGAAAAGTGACGACTGAGAAAGAAGGCCCCTGCACGCTTTTCCCGGGCAAAGCCGTTCCAGCTGTCGCATGGTGCAACTCATGGGCGAAAAACCCTGCCGCGAAAGCGTAACTCGAATCAGACTAACGTCTGCGTTTCGCGTGACGAACTTATAGTCACGCGACGACTCCATTTTAACCCGTATCTTGATCGGCATGACGATCGGCGACCCTTGCGAACCAAGGGTTTCCCGGCGACACTAGAGTTGTCGGGGGGCGTTACATGTCGATCTCAAAAAGCCTAGTGTTCGTTTCCATCATAGGACTTTTACTCTCAGACAATTCTTTTGCTGATTCAGCGCCTCATGGTGATTCAGCTCCTAATAAAAGCGTTGTGAACGACGTTGTAACAGACGTCATAAGCGACACCGCTCGTGAAACAACTGAAATTGTCTCGACTCCGGTTCGCGACGGATCGAGCGTTAGATGTCCGCGCTACAAAGTTTTCTACATCGACCCTTCGGCTCAGTTTTTTACTCCACCCGTACCGCTTGAAGATCACGCCGAGTTTGTTTTCTGTTCGGACCACGAAAACCTCGATGCGATTCGAACAAAACTCGCAAAAATGAAACCGATCGGCAGTCACGCCGATGCCGGCGCCGCTCGAATCAAGGTCGTTCCAAACGGAAAGCCTAACGACGCTATCATTTTCTGCTCGACCGGTGAGATCACGTACCGCGGTAAACAGTATCGTCTTGATCGTCGCAGCTATGAGCCGTCGCTACTTTCGCTTCGCGAAGAGGGCGACCGGCAGCGATCGATTGCGATCGAAAGAGAAGACGATGCCGACCCCCGCGGACCGGCGTCGGTCGAAACGCCGTTGTTACCGCGGCGCGACCGTGTCCCCGCGCCAAACGTGCCACCGAAGAGCCCTTAAGGTTGCGGCGCATTATGACTGCAATTGCTTAAAAACTTTACAGAATAAAACAGGATAATTGCTTCATAGCCCTATCACGGCTTCAAGAGGGGCTGGGGGGCCTCTATGACACATTTTTTTTCACGTTCTTCTCTTGCCGCAGTTCTGAGCATGGCATTTTACGTTTTCGTATCCTTCGCTCAACCAGTGGACGCATCGACGAATCTCAGTTCGGATCTCAGTTCCGAGGCTCGGCTTATGGGGTTTCGCAATATGGACGAGCTTCGTTCGTACTTCGAAATCTCGGAACTTCTTGTGACTGAAAACCCGATTCCGATTTCGCGCGACGAGCTTCGATTGACAGGCTTCACGATTTCGAACGGCACGGCTAGCGCCATCGGCACCACGATTGGAAGTGTGCTTGGTGACCTCGGAGCCGACCTTGGCGATGTTTCGAAGTGGATTTCTCTGGGTTCGAAACTTTGGGATATCGTGAAAGACAATCAACCCATCGTGAACGTCGTGACACAAACGGTATCAGTACTTCCTGAGGCGCAAATGGACTGGAGAAAAATGGCGACCTGGAAAGGACCCGTAGCGAAGAGCTACACCTTGGCTGCAAAAAATCTTTACGGCGCAACCGTCATCTCTCACACCTACACCGTCGCATTTCACCACGGCGGCAGCATCGGCGGCCGCGGGCAATTTCTCGCCAACGCCACGATCATTCCAACAAACGTCAATGTCTCGTGGGGCTTTAAACTCAACAGCAACGTTAAGGTCGGAGAGCCACTTAACACGGGTACGACCGAACAACCGGTTCCCGGCGTCGATCTCGGGCTTGAGTGGTCGATGAGCTCGATGCTCAAGAAAACCCAAGGCGTCGACCAATTCTACATTCGCGGCGACGGTACAACGACGCACGTGAATCTTTACTAACTGAACGTGGGCACACCCGGTGCCCCTCGTGTTTACCCATCCGGTGCGGCGAA
Source organism: Pseudobdellovibrionaceae bacterium (assembly GCA_022843085.1). Lineage (GTDB taxonomy): Bacteria > Bdellovibrionota > Bdellovibrionia > Bdellovibrionales > JAMPXM01. The sequence goes on along the minus strand of JALHOI010000179.1, from coordinate 2,537 downwards.
GACTATTCGTGTCAGCTCCAAGAAAAAAGATCGAACTGAATTTGATAGACGTCCTCGCTTGGTGCGGCCTGAACGAGCGTCTCAACATTTTTGAGAAAATTCACAAATTCAGCCTGGATTTTCAGGCGTGTCTTTTCGTTCGCCGTGAAGGTCGCAAGAAATGAATACGCGTCGGCGGGGGCATTGGCGGTCTTCGAAAGTGATAGCGTTCGCATTAAATTTTGCTGAGGCCCACATAAGACAGATTTTTTCGAAAGATGAAGTTGATCTTTCAGCAGTCGATAAACGCCCGACTTAAATTCGATAATCTCAAGCTCTTCAAGAGTTTTAAGAATGTCGGCGAGGCGTGAAGCTTCGATACGAGTCTCTGAAACCAGATGGCGTGGATCTTTCAGCCACTTTGGAATCGTCAAATACATGTGAATAATTTGTGCCCACGGGTCGAGATAGTACCGAGAGAGAAGTTCCGTTTCAGAGCCGTTACCGAGAGCAATTTGCGGTGCTGATCGATTTTCTGACGGCGAAAGCTTTCGATTTTGCCAGGCTTCAATTTCGAGTAAAAGTTCAGCCTTTCGCTCTTTTAGAGAAGCGCGACTGAAAACCAAGAGCAGCGCCACATAGCGGTGTTCGTCCTCACTCAACTTCAATTTTCGCGCAGCGAGAAAAAGTTGGTCTTCGCTTAAATCAGCCGAGCCAGAAAAGACTTTCGACAGATACGGGCTCTGTACTCGCATCGCTTCGGCAAGAGCTTGATTCGAAATTCGCTCGCCGCGCAGCTCTAGTCGATCAAGAGCAAGGCGCAGACATCGACGGTAATCATGGGTGCTGTAGAACTCAAGCATGCCAAATTCTTAGCAAAGAAATTTCCATTTAGGAAAGTACTTTAACTTTATTTCTTTCATATTAGTTCACTCGAAGAGCTGGCTGTACGAAAACTTGTTTTCAGAATAGGAGATCGCAAATGAGATTCTTTAAGTTCTTAAGTCTCGGGGCCATTCTTTTTTCAGTCACCACAGCTTTAGCTCTTGGCGGAATGACCAGCAGCGGAGGCGACACCAAATCAATGGATTGGGAGAGCGCGTGGTTTTTAGGCGCGACACCGATTTCGTATTGCATTGAAATCGCGCCGACCGAAAAACTCTCACTGACCCAAGCGAAAGCTGATTTCGAGTCCGTTGTAAAAACCTGGAAGAGCTACCGCATCGATCGAATGCGTCGCGAAACTCCTGGAAAAGAACTGAACTTTAATTTTCAGTTTGAAACGTGTTCGGCTGCAACACAGTTAAAAATCTACGTCGGCGTTACAAACGCCGAGATCAATCGCGGGAAGATCCTTTACCAAAATCCGTACGCGTTTTCGTACCGAACGACCTTCGACCGCACGTCCGGTCTTGGCCAGGGCTACATCTGGCTGGCGCCGAGTGGCTCGGTCTATCCACTGGGTGGGGTGAATGGCTTTCCGAATTGGTCAGGCCCCGCAACGTTTCACGGCATGCTTCTTCACGAAATGGGGCACGTCTTCGGCTGTGGCCATATCGACGGAACTATCATGGAAGCCGACCTCGTTTCAAAACTTCAAAGCGCAGATTCAACAAATCCTCAATGGGCCGCAGGCGGCAAGATGTACATGACAAACATCGATCATCATCGGTTTCTGCTTCTCAATTGGGAGGCTGAACTTCAGATGAAGGGAGACATTCACATCGACCGAACGGGCCAAGAAGGAGCACGCATTTTCAATCTGATGACCGGTCGAAGATCAAAAGGCAAAATCGAAGCGACCGTTCGCACAAAGTCTGGCGAGCTTGTCTTGGTCTATCGAGACACTCTCGGTGACGTAACATTTAAACTCGACCTCGATGCCGACAACCGTTCGAGCTTTGATCTCGGCGGCCAAGTCTTCCGGACGGTGCGTGGTACGACCGGCGAAAGCTCGGGCACAAGCGGCTACAGCTACGTCACAACTCTAACTTCAAAGACCGGAGTCACCTACACCGCCCTCGTCACGTTCAACGGCCAGGGCCTCGGTCGCCCAATTGATGTTCAGATTTTGGAAGGTAAAAAACTCACCCGAATCTTCTACTCCGACCTTTGGCTCACCCACGGAATTCAGTAGATCGTCGGCCGTGTTGTAGCAGCACGGCGGGAACCCGCCTGCGCTCGAACCCTAACCGCTTAGCGGCACCACCCTGGGGCCGCGACTCAAGCGGCCACCTCAGAAAAACGTATAAACTCTGCCCGAACGACAGCAACATAACAGGCGCGGCGAATGCAAAACTTTAGTAACGTTCCCTCCACGCAGACACTGGAGAGCTTAGTCAAATGGCCCGGCGAACCGACGCAATTCGATTCCTGATCCCGTTTTTTTTGTTGGCGGCAAACAATTCCGGCGCCGCCGTCGCGCAATCGCCACCGCCGAGCTCCCCGAGGTGCGAGAACCTGTTCTTGGCGCAAGTCTACCAGCCACCAACGAGGTCAGCTCCGTCGTTGATAACTTCGCTTCGTCCCGCCCCCGGAAGCCTCGCCGCTCGCGATCC
>JALHOI010000178.1 GCA_022843085.1 Pseudobdellovibrionaceae bacterium | reverse complement strand
CGCGTGTCCGAGTCTCGTCTCTAAGACTTAGGATTTCAAACACTGGATTGCAGCGAGGTTGCGATTTCACTGGCCCCAGCCAAGTGCTTGAAATGATTGAATCCGCCACTCGGAGCCATGGCCCCCCAGGTCCGCACCCAAGTTGCTTAAGCGGCCTGCGAACCAACTCACACCAGGAGCCGAAATGTACGCATTCAACGACCCCGCTCTGTCCATGAATATCGCCTCAAGCCCCGACTCCGACGCATTTTCAAAAGTTCAAGAGCAACTAACGGCCTTCGGACTCAATCCTCGCGACTGGCGCTTAATGGGCACGAAGCCGATGATACTGCCTCGGCAAGTTCGCATGCGATTCATTTTGGCGCATCTCGACGATGACGATCTAAGGCTCGGCGTGAACATTCAAAATGAACTCGGGTTCTGTCCGAGAATCGAAGATATCGAAATGTTACTTGTCTAATCGCAGGGGCTAGAAAAAATCGAGCGCGACCACTTTTGCTCGCGCGACATTTTGTCGGCACCAGGCAGAGTTGCGAGAACACTTTCTCGCAAAGTCTGCACACCGTCTTCACTGTAAAATCGATTCGCCAAAGACTTCAGCCGACAGAACAAACGAAAGTCAGCCGCGTCCATCCAGCCGTGTTTTTTCGAGACGTACACAGCACTGTCTGAATCTCCCCAGGCGATTTGAGTCATCAGGGTGAGCGTTTTAAAAATCCAGCCTTTTACCATTTCGTCAGCGGCGACAGTCTCAGCACATTTTTTCGGAATCCGCTCGAGGCCGTCGACCATGCCACGAATATTATGAAAGAAATCGAAACATCCGCCGGGCCCGTTGTCGGCCTTGCAGAGCTCGAAAGTTTCTGTCGCGATCGACTTAGAGACCTTCGTGCCGCTGGCATTTAAAAAAAGCTTTTGTGACTCACGAAACACATCAAGCTGCTCGTCACAGACGCTGCGAGGCGGATTAAACCCGATGATCAATCCAAAACCTAAAACAATCGCGACTAACGCAAGTAAGGTCCGCGGCGCTCTTCGAAGAAGCTCATCCATAAGATCTGTCCATGAAACTATTGACGCCTATTCAGCGCCGACTATCAAGGTGCCCGCAGTGCGCAGTTTCGTTCACCCGACGGTTCGCGTGATTCTGTGAAGGGATAAACACCGTTGGGCTTTGTCTGAATCCAAGTCACTTTGTCTTTGCCGCAGAAAAAAATCTTAAACCGCGTATCTACGCCATAAACTCGAACCAGATTTGCCATCATGTTGAAGAGATCCGAAATTCGCTCGCGGCGATCGCTGTGACTGCTGTTGCGAGCGGCATCGACGTTCGACTCAACCGCCTCTAAGACTTTGATCAGATGAGCGCGCTCGTGAGGCTTCAGTCGCGCAGAGACGGCGATAGTTCGCCTGGTGGCCATCTCGATATCTCGAAGTGCTAAATCAACCTGCTCATCATCTTGCTTCGTAAGGCCACCGTGAAGAGCATCGCCAGCGCTCAGCAGCGCCGTCAGCTCGGCCATCGTGTTGGGCTCTAGCACCAGACGCAGCGCTCGTCTCGCCTGCGCCGCAAAGCTCATTGCCATCAACGCAAAAAATAGAACAATGAGAAACCGCTGCTTCACCTTGAACTCATCGGCCAGACTCGACGAAGCCTTAAGCACAGACCGTTCAGCAAAGGCGACGAAGTGCAGTCAAAAACTAAGACGTGCGCTTTGAAACGAAAAAAGGGCTGGTCAAACCAGCCCTTTTTCGGTGCTCGACTTTCGCCGAGCCACATATCCTAGCCCAGAGGGATTAGAACATCATTGTACCAGCAAGCATGACCTGAAGAATCGTCGCTTCTTTCTTCACAGTCGCGTCTTTGAACGCTGCACCTGGCATGAATGCGCCAAAGTGTGCATCGATCATGAACGAAGGACCGTACTTCTTCGTCGCGTAGACGTCGAGTTCCATACCAAGATCCGACTTGTTCGCAACCGCGTAAGCAGCCTGACGCGAGTTCGCGTTGGCGAAAATCGCTGCGTTCTCTTTCGACTTCGAGAAACCGATGACCTGAAGACCAACTTCAAGATCGTCCGCAGGAACTACAGCCGCGCCGACTTTGTAGTACGACAGGTTGCCCCAACCGAACAGATCCATCATACCGCCGTAGCGATGGCTGTCGTAGTAGAGGGCGACGTAGTTGCCATCATCGCCATCGGTCAAGTTGTCGTCGCCCGAATCCATGTGGTAGTTCGCGAAGAACTTTAGACCCATAGTTTCTGGAAGACCGTAACCAAGTGTTACGTCGAACATGTTGCCTTTAGCTTTCGTCTCGAGGGCTGCAGTTTTCGAAGCAATACCGAACTGCTGAGCATAAACCGCTTTGTAGGTGAATCCCGCAACTTCACCGCCGACCGTGAGGCCAACGTGTTGAGCATTCGCCGAACCGGTGCCGGCAGTTTCGCTGCGTGCAATGTTCACCACAGTGATGTTTGCAGTCTTGATCACTTCCGGCATGTTCTTCAGATCGCCAGTGAGAATCAAATTGTGCTGCTCAGGATCCGAATCAAGCGGAGCTGACGCGGTCAATTGCTTATCCTGGATCAAGAAGCCGTTGAACATCGCGAAGCCCGTGTCGTAACCGACATGGAAGCCTTCGTGTGTGTGAGGAACTTGTTTCCAGTTGTCAGACGAGAAGAACTCGCCGCCGCCGATATCAACGTTGAAACGGCCGGCTTTCATTGTGAAGCCCTCGCCTGCTTTCCACCAACCGTAGGCTTGGTTCACCAAGATACCGTTGTTGTCGTTAACCGTGTTGTAACGAGTCGTATTGACCAACGTAGTTTGGCCGCTGTTATCAGCACCCAACTGGGTCTGGTGAAGCATCGTCACATGCGCTTGAAGGTCTTCACCTTTGCGCATCGTGAGGCCAAGCTTCAGGCGTGTTGCCACGTCCGACTTGTTGCCGGGTTCGTTTTTAACACCTGATGGCGTCATATCATTGTAGTAACGGACTCGGAATTCGCCGTTGTGCTTTACTTCGGTGTCTTGGGCTTGTGCACCCGAAGACATAACGAGCGTCGCACCTGCGAGAAGGACTAAACGTTTCATTCTATTGCTCCTTGTAGAACAACTTGTTGTTGAACCTATTGTTGAACCTAAATTCGAACCTTGTGATGCACTCTTCACTTCAATCCCATTTCTAATGCGCCCTGATTTTAGCGGCTGAATGACCGCGAGCAGCTGCTTACAAACCTTCGTTCGCGAGCTTTTGCTCTCATCACTCGACGTCCGACGGGTTCGGCGAGATTGGATTCATGGATTCGTTGGAGATTTTACTCGGCCAACGCAGGACACCAGATCCGTGATGATTCAACGTCATGGTAGAAAGGCTTCAATTTAGAAGGCAACCGGTTTTTATTCGATTTGGCGCCACATAATTCAGCGCGCAATCAACTCGCCCAGCTCAAGGCACCTGAATCTCAGTGTGTTTTTCTCGCGACAGCTCGACTGATCCTTGGACTTTCGTCGGCTGTCCGCTACACTGCTCAATCTCGCAGTGCATTCGCATCACGAGTTTCCAAATTCAACTTGGATTCGTCTGGTTAACTTCGAATAAAGTGCCGATCGATCTCAAAGTGAATTCTTCCGTCGGGGAGTAGCGCAGTCTGGTAGCGCATCTGCTTTGGGAGCAGAGGGTCGCAGGTTCGAATCCTGTCTCCCCGACCATTTTACTTTTTTAATAAAATTCATCGAAATCGAGGCGCTTCGAACGAAGCGCACCCCACCAATAGTTGCGTCAGCCGCTTACAAGTTCGCACGGTTTTCGAGTGTTTCAAAATGTCCACGCAGCCAGCTTCAAGTGCTTTAAAAAGTGAGAAAAACAGCCCGCTGTAAGCGGACTGTTCTCATAAAAATCTCGTTTTGTTTTTTAAAACTAGACCTAGCGCGCTCGACGATTGCCCAGCTAACCGGCGGTTATCGTGTGCACGAATACTTCAAAGTCACTTTTGTCATCGGAGCAAGCGAAGCCGTGACCGACAAAACCATCGTGTTGAAGTCGGCTGAAAACCCAGTTGTCTGCTTCACGCCGTTAAAAAGAACATCAAAGTTGTCACTGTTAGGACGGCAGCGAAACGGTAGCGACGTGACTTGCTCGCCAATCGTGAAGCCAATGTCCTGAAGCTGGTCTGTGTAGTTCGCTTCACAGATATTTCCGAGCGTACCGCCAGTGAGCGTGCTCAGCATCTTGTAGGCATAACCCTCTTGACCAAGAACCGGCATCGGCGCCGCGACTTGTCCAGTCTGCGCATTCCGACATGCCGTGTCCCCTGGCTTAACAACGATCGAGTGTACAGCCATAGTTTTGTTAGGGTACTGCGCGCGGAACGCATCGACCATCGCCTGCGGCTCATCCGCAGGTTCGAAAGGATACGCCGCTCTAATCGCTAGACAGTTGTTCGTCTCGGCCGGGGTTGCGTAACCCGCACACGGGTTGTACTTCGACACTCCACGCTCGTCTTCGTCTGACAGAATAATCACGGCGAGATGGGCTGTCGGGCGCGCGTAGTTAGCGAGATAATTTTTGATCGACAAGGTCGCCGCGACGATGCCTCGCTCGTCGCCCGAGGGACACTGAGTAAATCCGCTGGATTCACATCGCGCTGTTTCGGGTCGGCGTACGGTCACGTTAAACAAATTCTCTTTATCCGGCGTCGTGCGGTCGAGATACTTTAGCCCCGATGCAAACTCGATCAACTTTCCATCCTGAAGCGCACCGTACTGGTTGTAAGGGCCAGGAGGATTGTAACCAAGATTTGAGAGTGTTCCGATCCGTTGTCGAAGATCCGAAACATCTGTTGTCGTCATTCCAATGCGGTAATCAAGATTGTTGATCGAAGACAAAAATCCAGAGAAGGCCGAAGCCATCTTCGCTTGTTCGAAAGACATCGAACCGGAGTTGTCGTTGACGATCAGAATGTCGACAAGACCCTCACCGACGGTGCGCTCATCCGTCACATCGTAGGTGCACACGGTGCCTTCGCACTTCACCACGACTTTCGGGTCATTGCTCGTGGGCAAGGTATCAAAACTGACGGGCGCGCACGCACCGAAGTAACTCAACATTAAAACTGCGATACCTGCTCTGAGTTGGCGTTCCATAAGTTCCTCCGCCGGAACGGGTTCGAGACACGTCCGACTCCACGGTTCAATCCAATGTATGTGCCATAATCTAGGCACCCATGAAGCACCTTCAAAAGGCTGTATTTTCAGATAGTTAGCAATGACCTCGGAAACCCTTGGGCCAGTCTCAACTGTATCGTTTTGCGACCGGTAATTTTGTCATTTTTAGTTTAACCAAGTAATTTTAATGACTTGCGCCGTGCCAGAAAAGGTCATCGCGCGTGAATTGTCACACTCGCCTGAAACCGCTACGCTACAAAGGACAAACACAGATTTTCTGCCGAGGAGCTTCCAATGACGAAACCACCTGAAAACGAAGAATCCTCCTTTGCTCCGGTCGCAAATGAGGCTCTCTCAGGTTCCGGCTCGGCACGAGGAGTTGGCTGGGCGCTCCTCGTTGTTGCCGTTGCGCTTGCGGGCCTCGTCATTTTTGTGGGTTTCAATCAACGTTATTGGCTTCTGCCTCCCGAGGAAAAACTGATTTCCAGCTGGAAATCAGATCTGGCCCTCATCCAAAATACCCAACCAGCTTCGATGCTCAAGCGTATCGGGAAGGTCCGACTGCGCGCGAATGACCATTCGCCGGCCCAAGAGTGGGTCGAAAAAATTCGCGCGCCGATAGAGATTCAAAAGAATGGCGACATCCTCGCCGATGTTTTTCTGATTCACCAAATCGACGGGCACCGCTACGGAGTCGTGGTGCAGTACGAATTCATCGACATCAAAACCAATAACAAAGTCGGCGAGTTCGCCCGCACCCTTTGGCTCGGCATTTACTACTAAGGCTTTAGCTTCACTGTACTTCTCGAGCACCGATCGATTTCAAAATCGTTCCGAACGCCACGGGCGGGTACGTCATCGTTATACAATGAACTGATCCTTCACCGTAATTCGACAAAGTCGCCGAATCAGCGCCAACGGCTGTGAATCCGGCTGCTGTGTAGACTGCAAGCGCCGACGCATCATTCTTGCCGCCAAAAACCGGAACAATCGCGACTCCATTAACAATAAGCGAATTCACGTAGCTCTCTATCTCGTTTTCGGGACGGGGCAACATCACGACTTTAAGTCCCGACGCTTTCAGTTTTGTTTCGTATTCAGGAAGGTCCGTCAAAACAGTGTCTTCCGAAATCCAGCGGACGTGCTCGTCGATATGTCCAATACCGAAGAGGTGCGGAAGTCGGTCGATCTGCTTACACCCATAAAGAGTTTGGAAAATTGAATCGGGAATTTTCGAATGCGAGCGGTTATTGACCAGAATGCAGTGACCCTTGTCGCTCGCCATAAAGTTTCCGCCCTCGAAATTAAACTTATGCGAGTTCACGGGGCTTCCCATTAGGGCTGCCACTTCGTCATCGGAATTGAACGGGTAATAGTACTTTGCATCGACGAGCGACAGGCCTCCTAACTTTTCATCGATAACCGGCACCGGTAAACCATCTCGCGCCCAAAAACCCGAATCAGCGTTCGTTAGTTCAACGAGCTTCAGGCGGTCTGCAGGCAAATGCTTTGAGAACAGCGTGCGCAACGAAGCCGCCCTTGAACTGCTCGCGTTTTCC
>JALHOI010000177.1 GCA_022843085.1 Pseudobdellovibrionaceae bacterium | reverse complement strand
GCTCTTCCGATCTATATTAAGACAGCGACGAACGAGATGATGACGGCCGAGTAAATCACGTAAAGATTGTTAGTCAGGCCAACGGCGGTAATGACCGAGTCGATCGAAAACACCAGATCGAGCAGCACAATCTGTGCGATGATGCCGGCAAAAGTCGCTTTGGCGGACCCACCGACACCGGTCTCATCAGATCGTTCGACTGTATGATGAATTTCTTTGACTGCTTTAAACATCAGGAATCCGCCACCGGCGATCAAGATCAAGCCTTTGTAACTCAAGTTAAACATCACGGGCTGGTCGAGCTTTACAATGTACGAGGCTCCTAACAGAAGAACGCAGCGTAGGCCCAGCGCAAGCCCGAGGCCAAGGATGCGCGCCCGATTTCGATGCTCGGCGGGAAGCCGATCGGTCAAAATCGAGATCAACAGAATATTGTCAATTCCCAACACGATTTCGAGGCCAACTAAGAGTGCAAATGTGGCGAGTAAGTTTAAGTCCATAAGGTTTCCATAGGGCGAGGGTAAAAAAATGTGAAGTCGGTCGAGCGTATGTTGTACGTCACCGTCGACGCTCTGACAATTGTCAATAAGACCTGTATGACCGCGCGCTCCACTTGTGCGTTCATAAAAAACGGTAGGGTGGGCGATCAAAATGTATGACTCTATTTTCCGAGCGGGATGCGCTATACTTGTTTTCAGTAGAAAGAGAAATCGGAAGAACGGAAGAATTAGAAGTTGGAATTAGAAGTTGGAAAGAAAAGTTAGTCTAAAGAAGGAGTCCCCGTGATCTCGACTTTTCCGGCCCTGTTGCCCCTGATCGCTTTGACAGTAGGTTGCGCGGCAACCGCGCTTGCGCTGTGGTTGAGTGCCGAAAATCGTCAAAAACTTGCGCCTGCATCGGATCGACGAAGATAGTTTGAAACGGCCTCATGAACCCTTATTCGAGACCGAGCCTGAACCCATTGCTGGGTTTGGGCAAAGCCAAGAATTTTCATTGCCCATCGAAATTCCCGTCGAGCGCCTGGCCCCAGAAACTTTAAGGTCAGTACTCGAGTCTTTCATTCTGCGCGAGGGCACGGATTACGGTACTTACGAGTCGACGCTTGAAGAAAAAGTTCGTTCGCTGTCTTTGAAAATTTTGAATCATTCAGCGCATCTTGTGTTTGATCCTCTGACTGAAACCGTCACCTTTGTGACTGACGTCGAGTTCCGAAAGATTTTCGGCTCCTAAAATCTCGGATGCATTTTTAATAGTGGGGCGGTTTGTCGTTTCGTGGCGTCGATGGAGCGTCAACTTGCTTTTCAAAAGTCGCGATTTTTTTTGCTAACACGTCGATTTGCTTTTGCTGATCGAAGATAACCGTATTGAGCTGATCAAGCAGATCATCTTGACGGGTGACTTTGATCTCGAGTTCAATCAATCGGGATTCATTCACCGATTCTGGTGAAGAACCTTTCAAAGAATCGGAATCTTGCCTGTCTCGGTTCTTCATGCCGCACTTAACTTTTTTGAAATCGCGGTGCGGATTAGGTCGTGAATTTGGTCGAGATTGCCGGTGAAATTCACCGCGGCGAGCTCAATTGCAGCCCGAGGCATGCCGTAAACAACACAGTCCTCTTCGCTCTGTGCGACACAAAAGACTCCTCGTTTGTGCAGTACCTGAAGGCCGAGCGCCCCATCGCGTCCCATTCCAGTCAAAAGAATTGCTAGGGCAGAGACTTCGCTATTTGCGACGGATTGAAACAAGAAATCGACGCTGGGTCGGTGACTATTGATCGTCGACGAATTTGAGATTTGAAGTGAAAGCACCTTGCCCTGGCTTTTAACGCCGATGTGACAATCGTCGAGAGCGATATAGAAGTGACCTAATTTTAGCGGCTCTCCGTCTCGAATCTCTCCTTGTTTCAAGCCGGAAGCTTGGGCCAAGCGCTCGGCGAGGGGCCGAGTAAATTTAGGCGAGATGTGCTGTGCAATTACGACGGGAGGGCAGTCTGAGGGCAGATTGTTTAGAACTTTGATAAGAGCCTGTGGTCCGCCCGTGCTAGCGCCGATGAGAATCACTTCAGGGGACGAATTTATAGTAGTTAAAGTGGTCGACTGATTCTGAATCGATTTCTTGCGACCACGTGTGAGTTCGAGGAAAGTCTGTTTCAATAGTTCGGGATTCTGAAGCACCTGATTTTTCTCAAAGTATTCTTGTGCGCCACAGGCTAGAACGTTAACAACAGCTTTTGCGTCAGTCGCGCGAACTTCACTGACGATCACCACGGGTGTCTTTAGCCCCGCATCACGCTGCGCCTCGAGCCACTCGTTTCCGTCGATGTCCGGTAGTTGTAAATCGAGCGAGATTAAATCGATTTTTTGCTTTTGGAGAATTGCAGTCGCCTCGGCGGCCGTTGACGCCGTCACGCAATCAAAGCCGATCTTGCGAATTTGAGTCTGCAACTGTTTTCTCACAGTTGCGGCGTCGTCCACAACTAAGACGGTCAGCGGCTGTTGCGGTGCTTCGCTTCCGGCCGTCGGTTTTGAAGTCTTTGATCGTTTGACGAAAACCGAATGACCTCGCTGTGTAACGCCAAAATCGTGCGCGTTGATACTCTCGCTGTGTCCGAGAAAGAGGTGGCCGTCTGGTCTGAGGTTTTTAAGAATGTTTCCGACAATCTGTTGGTTACTCTCGACCGAAAAGTAAATCAAAACGTTGCGACAGACACAAACATGAAAAGGGCCGCCCGGCTGATTACTCTCATCCCGCAAATCGGAAACTCGAAATGTGCAACGCGATCGAATTTCCTTCGAAAGTGTGAAGTAGTCTTGCGTCTTGCCGCTTCCAAACAGCAAATGCTTCGAGTAACGACTGAGGTTGAAATTGATTTGACGTTCCGAGTAGATGGCACGTTTCGCGGTTTCGACCGAAATAGGATCAATGTCACTGCCCAGAACTCGGTACTCAAATTTTGGGTGAACAGTTCGAAACTCTTCAAGCATGATTGCGAACGAGTAGGCTTCTTCGCCAGTCGAGCAGGCCGACGACCAGACTGTGAAGACTTCATTTTTGTCGAGCGCCTCGAGTAAGATTTCTTGGAAAACTACGAAATGAGGATTCTCGCGAAACCACGAAGTCGTGTGAATTGTCAAAGCAGATACAAGATGCGCGAGCTCGGTTGAGTCCGCATCAACAAGTTCCAGGTAGCTTTGAAAGTTGTCCAAACCGAGTTCACGCATTCGGCGTGATACGTTCGATATTAATGACTCACGGCGCGTATCACCCGCCTGGATGCCGCCAGTAAGCTTCTCAGCAAGCTTCAGAAGAACTTGCTTTTCGCTGTCACTGAACATGGTGGCCGTTGCTCGCGCGACTCATCGATCGCCACTCTTTTTGAATGATAAATCGTCAGCTGTGATGTCGCGAATTGCTGAAGCATTTCGAGTCGGATCGACGTGTTTTTGAGATATTCGACTGACGAGTTGCAAGATGGCCGCATTGTCACGAGTCGGGGCCGAATCACTCGCTGTTGAATGATCCTCGTCTGACGAGTTCGTTACGGACAGTGGCAAATTTTCCGGCGTGTTTAGCTGAACTTCGTTTTGCCCCTCTTTCAAAGAGGACCCGTCGCCTTCACGTACGAAGCGGCGAATACCTTCAGTCACTTCTCGAATCCGTTGACTGAGCTCACGAACGCGACCGCCGATTTGGTTGACTTGTTCCGCGCCAAGCTTGTTTTTTATGGTCGATTCACTCATCTGATCCATAGCTTTTGCTGTCTGTTCGACGCCGCTAGCCTGTTCGGTAGAAGCATCGCTGACCTGAGAAATCTTCTCCGAAATCGTGGCAATTTCGCGTGCGATTTCGGCGAATCTTTCCATCGCTTCATGGCTGATCGTTTTTCCGTCGCTGACACGAGTTTGAATCGCACCAACGATTTTCACAACGCGATCCTGGCTTGTGCCCAGAAGCGTGTCGATTTCTCTCGATGCATCGCCGCTAATTTGTGCTAGCTTTCCGACCTCTTCGGCGACGACTGAAAAACCGCGCCCGTACTGACCAGCGCGTGCAGCTTCGATCGAGGCGTTAAACGATAGAAGCTGGGTTTTGAAGACGATATCATTGATGACGCGAGTTTTTCCGCGAATCGATTGAATCATTTCTTTGAAGCTCTCAAGCTGCGAGTTTGCTTGTTCAATCGAAAGCATCGCAGTCTCTACGCGAGCCATAATTTTAGCTCCGTCTTGAGTTTTCTCGTTCATAGTCATGGTGAGATCGCGGACTTCCGAAATGTGAGTTTCGGTTTCACTCAACATGCTTCGAATTTCTGTGATAGATGCAACGGTTTGTTCGACGGCGGCGGACTGTTGATTCGACGCGCTCGCAAGATCAAGCGATGCAGCTTCGAGTTCTTCTGAAGCTCGTTCATTCTCGCTTGAAAATACGTAGAGGCTTTTTACGTAACTAAACAGATCCGCGTTAACTTTTCTTGTGGTTATCCAGATCGATACAAGAGGAATTGCGACCGTCGCGAATGCGACGGCGACGACCACAAATATAAGATTCATAATAATTTGTTGTAGGTCTGATTCGCTGACTTTCGATATCGCGAGATCAGCAGACACGACGGCCTCACGAAGTTTTTCAATGTCGGTTAAGGTCATGGGGTCTGCCAAGCGACTGATTTGCTTCGCGACGTTTTCGACTTCGACCGCGAAAGATTTTGAGTGCGCAGCCTCGGTCAAAGTGGTTGACGCACTTGAAAATTCAGCACGTGCTCGGCGAAGAAAGTCTGTTTCAAGTGGCGACACTGATTTTGTCGAAGCGCGCAGCTTAACGCCCGATTCAAGCTGTTGAAGAGCCGCGTTCAGACGAGCTAAGGTCTCGCGGTTTACCAATAAATCCGCGCGCGAAGCTTGGTAGGACGACTGTGCTTGATATATCGTCCACGCTGAAAAACCGCTTAGTAAAAGTATAGCTACGAGCAGCGCGCCGAAAGCGCGAAGTACGCGGCCCTGAATGGTCGTCTTTGTGTCTTGATTCATCTGATGGCGTTTCGGATTAAATCCCAATTGGCATTACAAGGCTGGCCTAACGGCTGGCATTGATAGCGCAGCCCGCCGTTGGTCGTGTCTTTCAGGTTGAACGCGTTTCCATTGTTTGTGAGAGTTTAGGCACTACGTTCGAATTCGAAGAGTTGGTCTGTCGTGACCTTGGAGGAAATGTGAAGCGTTTCATCGCGTTCGGTCTTTTAATCGGTGCCGTGGTTGCTGCTCAGGTGCGTCCTGCTCTGGCGCAAGACACCGTCGATCTCGATAGCGTCAATCTCAGCGACTTACTTGATTTTAAAATCCAGTCGGCGTCGAAGCAGTCAGAACCGTGGGCCGAAGTTCCGGTACCGGTCACTGTTATCACGCGTGATATGATTAAACTTAGCGGCGTGCGCACCGTAGGCGACGCACTTGTTATGTTCGTGCCGGGATACACTTTTTCTCAAGATCGAAACGAGGCGCTTTTTTCGACGCGCGGAATTTATGCAACTTCGCAGCAGAAGGTACTCATTCTGCTGAACGGACACCGTTTGAATTCGCGTTCGTACCTGACCGCTATTCCAGATTATGGAATAGCTCTGCATAACCTTGAGAGAATCGAGGTCTTGCGCGGACCCGGGTCATCACTTTACGGTAACGTCGCGCTTTCAGGGGTCGTGAACCTCATCACAAAAAAGGGTAAAGACGTTCGAGGTAACATGGTCGAAGTCGGGGCAGGCAACTATGGTCAGCTTCGAACGCGAATGCTGACGGGTGACGGCGGTGACAACTGGGATGTTCTGGCGTGGGGGCAAGTATACAAAGCCCAAGGAGAGGTTCGAACGCTGGACGGCAATGAAAAATACAATCCGGGTAAGACCGGTGACATTCGCCTGGGAGGAGTTGACCGTAAGCCCGCTCATGATTTCGGCGTTAATTATCGGCGGGGCAACTGGACATTCCTCGGCGCCTCTCGTCAATCTCAGTACATTGAGCCTTATGGTACGGGAAACAATCCCTACAATTATGGCGATTTCAGAACTTTCGACGGACACGGGCCGGGTCTAGGGATGACCCAACAGCATCTCGATGCGAAGTATAACGCCAATCTCGGAGACGGTTGGAGTTTCGAATTCAATCCGTATTACGATCGCTCGAAGATTCAGGGCAATCTGGCCGTTGCCGGTGGCGGGGGTAGTAACTTTACTTGGCAAGATCAAAGCGTCGGCTTGATAACTCAAGTCAATCGTGACTACTCAAGCGACTTTGGAAGCGGAGCCTTTCTCATCGGCGCACAAGTTGATGGGTTCACGGTCGACGATAGCTTTGTTACGGGTTACTCAAATGGAGAGATCACTGCCCCCACTGACAATAAGACCACACGTCTCTTAGATACTGGCGGCGAAGATATCTACTCGTTGTTCGTTCAAGACAAACATAAATTTTCATCCGAATGGATTTTGAACATCGGCGGTCGCTACGATTCAAAGACTCGTAAAGGCGGCGAGACGTTTCAAAAGTTGAGTCCTCGATTTGCGTTGATTTATCTTCCTAACGAGACTTACGAGTACAAATTGTCGTACTCGCAATCTTTCGTTGATGCCCCTTACTGGTACCGTTTTAATCGAGGTTTGGCGTCGTTCGGAGGCTCTGAATTCCTTAATCCCGAAGTCCTCGATGCTTTTCAGCTGCAGACCGTCTGGAAGAGCGATGATAAGAGGCTTAGAAATG
>JALHOI010000176.1 GCA_022843085.1 Pseudobdellovibrionaceae bacterium | reverse complement strand
CAAGCATATTCGCACGAGTCAGGACATCCTTCCTCTCAGTCTCAAGGAACTTCACTCGGTACACAAGCGGAAGCCCTTCTTTGGGCCTGTTCAAAGTTTCAATCAAAAGAGCCGCGTAGTTCAGAAGCAGAATCGAATCTTTATTGTTACGCTTGATCGCCTCTTCAAAAATCTTGCGCGCTCTTTCGTTTTCACCCTCGCCTTTGAGAGCTAACGCATAATTATTGGCGACGGCGGAGTCCTGCCGACCGGAATTCCAAGCGGCTTCAAGACGAGGCAGCGCCTTTTTCCAATCGGCACCTTTCGCGTAGTGCGCACCAAGATTTGCGTTCGCCTCGGCGTGACTTTCGTCGAGACGTAGCGCCTTCTTGAAATGTTCGGCAGCACCCGTTTCGTCGCCTTCGGCTTGAAGAGTGAGGCCATAATTATTCAATATCGCTGCGCGGGGTTCACCCTTTTCAATGGCACGAGCCAGCAAGAGCTTAGCCGCACCTACTTTTTTTTGCCTGTAATTCCACATCGCGAGGGCGTTGAGGGCGACGAGATCATCAGGATTCGCCACAAGAATGCGCGCGGCTTCATCTTGTACCTGCTGCGCTTTATTCGAGCGCAATGCATTCGAAAGGTTCGCATACTTGGCGTCTATTGTGCGACCATCTCCGCCAACCGCAGTGCCTCCGGCACCTTGCTCTTTCGCATCAGTCGGAGACGGAACCTGGGCACTTGGCTGACTGGGGCCACCGCGAACTGAGGGTTCAGTTTTCGGCGCAGACGAGCACGATAGCGAAAGAATCGCCGTCGGAAGAACGGCCATCGAAAGAAAAAGTAGAGCGGGCGAGACACTAAGCTTTAGAATCATAAACCCATCCAATCGCCCGCATTCGTGTCGACGGCAATGTCACCGGTGTCGGCTTGCTTGGCATCATAAAGCGAAAGGCCGACTCGCGCATCGCGAGTCCAATCTCCATATGTTTCGAACTCGAGCGACCGGTCGACAGCCGCCTGAAACGATGTTTTCGCCTCACCCTTAAAACGATTTGCTTCGACGCCGATCAATTCGCGGTACTTTTGAGCGTCCTCGCCGACGAGGCCCGCCGGAGTTTGTATCTTCTCAAACTTCTGCGCCAACATCTCATAGACCT
Source organism: Pseudobdellovibrionaceae bacterium (assembly GCA_022843085.1). GTDB lineage: Bacteria > Bdellovibrionota > Bdellovibrionia > Bdellovibrionales > JAMPXM01. The sequence continues at coordinate 5,628 of JALHOI010000176.1, read as the reverse complement.
GGCCCGTACTCGCCAGCGCCGCAACGATCATCGGGCCATAGTCGAGCCGAATGATTTCTTTCATCTGATCAACGTATCGCTTAACGCCGGCTTGCACCGCTGTTGCCGCCGCACCTTGGGATTTATCCGTTGTTCCAAACCGAATTGCCGCCAAGTCGTTTCTGATTGGCTGCGCAATCTGGAATCTAGCTTCTGCCAAAAAGCGAACCGTGGCCTCTCTCGCAAGAGGCGCTGCGCTTTTATGCATCGCTATGACGGCCGAGAAACCCTTCATACCTCGGGTGTAGTTATTATTTTTAATATCGAAATCGGCCATTCGGAATGTGGCTTCAATACGCTTCTCGGCCGACGCTCCGCCGCTCTCTAAGTATTGCTTGTAGTATTGAAACGCGCGCTTATCGAGATTTCGACGGCGCCACATTTCGGCCTCAAGAAACAGCGTATCGACTCGGTCCGAGCGCTTTGAATATCGTCGATAGAGTTCGTAGTTGGCACTCGCCTCGGTGGGGTTGCCAAGACCATCCCAAATCAACGCGGCGTTAAAGAAGCCGTTGACCGCCTTTTGGTCTTTTGTGTTGGCATCGGCAAAGTCGGCGTACTGTTTAGCCGCCATATCGAGCTGACCTGTCTGCTGGTAAATTTTGGCCAATGCGTTTCTTGCATCGTTTTGCAAGGTCTTGGTGCGGGCATCCTTTGCTGAAACCGCGAGAACGAACTGGTAGTTTTTTGCGGCCATCGAAAGCTCGCCGGCCTTTTCGAAGCTGCTTGCTGCTTTGAAGCGAGCAGCGAGTGCAAGTTCGGGATCTTTCGAAGTCGATGCATAACTTTCAAACTCTTTTCCCGCCTGAGCTTGGTTGCCGGTCGCTGCAAGCTTTTCGGCTTTCGCATAACTCGCTTTTTCCATAAGCTTACGAACTTGCGCACCGAATTTCGAATTCGCGATTTTTGGATTCGCCAAAAACGACGCGCCTTTATCAGCGAAGCCAACAATGTCATCTTTCAGCTTGTAGATATCGAGAATCAGATTTCCAGCAATCTCGCCGTTTTCTGAACTCGGGTTTGCCATCAAAGTCTTTTCAAAAATTGGTACGGCTTGATCAAAGTGGTTGTAGCTGTAGTAGATAACGCCGAGACGACGCTCGATATCGCCGACTTTTTCTCCGCGCGGAACAGCGGCGATATATCTTACGGCGGCACGTTCAAACTGCTCAACCGGCGGATCAAACGGAATCTTCTCAAGCGTTTTACCACGCTTAGCATCGATCTCTTGAGCCGAAGGAAGTTCTTTTTCAAATGCCAAAACAGCATTGAGCAGAGCCTTTTCTTTGTACTGCCCTTTTAAGTCGTTATCTGCAGCGAACGCATAGAGCCGAGCAGCCTCGGCGAATCGCTGCATATCAAACAAAAGTTCTGCATGAAAGAACTGCATCTCGGAAACTTGTGGAGAATCGGGGAAGTGCTTCGAGTAAAGAAGATAAGCGCTATGCGCGGATTCTTGGGAAAACTTAGCTCGCGAGTTTTGTGCGGTTTGATGAAGCTGAAGAACATGGTTTCGAAGCGTAGTTTCTTGAAGACGTGCAACGTCACCCACCAATTTTGCATTCTTCTTATTTTCCTGACCCCAAAGCGAGTTTGGTCCGAAATTCTCTAGCCACATCTCGAGCTGACGTCGAAATTCTCGCGCGTCGGCAGCGACGTAAGAGAGAACAATTTGATACTGGTATTCGGCAGCTCGTTCGCCCGAAGGTGCAAAATCGATAAGCTGCCTAAAAATTTTAGCAGCGACCGGTCGATTGCCTTGGTCGGCCGTCATGTAGGCCAACTTCTCAAGCATCTGAAGAGCCGCGCGCTCGTCGCCCGATACCTTTACAAAGTCTTCGTAAGCGCGCTCGATCGATCCAACTTCGGAATAGAACGGAACGTAGTCTTTTAACGCCTCAATCGCGAGGCGAATACGATTAACCGATTTTCGGCCCGCGACATTCGTGTTCGCATCTTGAGCTTTCGCCATACGAATGACGCGCTCAAGGTATTTCAACGCGTCGACGGTTCGACTCAAACGATAAAGACACCAGGCCGCTTTATAGTAGGCAAATGAGGCCAGCCTTGCGCGTTTCGCCTGAATGACTTTCTGGTAGTTGGTAAATGCCTGTCGCCAGTTTTCGTTTTCGAAATAAAATTCTCCAAGGGCGAAATGCGATTCTGTCACATAGACGCTATCTGGATAACGCGTTACGAGCTGCCGGTAGAAGTCTTCGCCGAGCCTCGTGTCGCCTAGTTCGAAGTGATTGTAGCCAAGAAAAAATAGAGCCTGATCGATCTTCGAGTCATTCGGAAAGTCTTTTACAAACCAGTCGTAGAGCTGAATCGCTTTTCGGTTGTACTCGCGCGTAACGCTTGCATCGAGTTTTGGCTTGATTCGAGTTTTTTTCTCAAGAAAGTCTTTAACCCGCTTGTCGTACTCATTTTGAACACGAAATTCAACGAGTCGGGCCTTTTCGACATAGCGCTCGGCCAAACGAAGCCAAATCTCGCCGCGATTTGGGCTTCTCTTCGTCTGTTGCATCTGCTTGAAAAGCGCTCGTATCTCTTGGTCGAGAAGCCGCTCATATTCGGCCTCTTTTGATCCGCCGTCGTAAAAAGAGTTCGATCGTGGTGGCTTCACAGCTCCCATGCTGCGAGTCTTGTTTCCCTGTGGGACAAGAAGAGCCCGTGACTGAGGCAGAGCCGAGCGCTTCAGACTGCCGCCGATTGATCCCCGTGTGGCTGGTCCCGAAGAGGCGGCACGTGCTGCGGGCGCAACCGGCAGAGCCGAGGTTCGTTTCGGTTTTGCTTTCGACTTCCGGCCATTCGAAGTGTTCGCAGCGGGCTCGCGATTCGAACCCCAACTTGAATCCACAGCCGCGTCGAGCGCCGCATTTGCGGTGCCGTAGAGAAGAATTGGAACTACGAAAGCAAAAGTCGTAAACTTCATGTTTTACTCGCAGGCTTTTACGCCGAGATAGTGATAATTACCGATTTCATCGAGCCAGAACTCGCCCTTGAACGGCCAGTAGTCATAACCGTTTTGAATAAAGAAACTTCGGTCTTGTTTGTCGTCGACTTGGTCTCGGTTGAGACCCTTGCCAGCGATTTCTTTCTTCACAACCTCTTTTTTACCGGAAAGCATATCGAGGCGAATCAGCCCAGACTGTTCGAAGTGCCCAGCCAAGTCGGCTTGAATTCGTTCGAGATGGCGGCGAATCAAACGGCCCGCTGCGATCTGAGAAGCTTCGAGACGTCTGTCGACGACCCGCTTGGCGTAGCGCCCGACTCGCGATTCGCGCCACGTTGGCGGCGCCTGTGCGATGCGTGTTCTTTCAGCCTCGAGATTTCGAATGTAAGCCAACGCCCGTCTCACATCGCCCTCGCGCAACACCTGCCGCGCTACGAGAAATGGAACTTGCAGTGTGTACTTTGATTGCCGTTGCTTCTTGTCAGACCTTTTTATGTCCGCAAAGCTTTCGTCGATTCGGCGAACTTCGCGATAGAGTGACACGGCCGAGCTCGGCGACGTCGAGGTCAAAGTGTTGCGTAAATCCCGTTGAACGGGGCCGTAAACCCGCTCGAACAGACCCAACGTAGTTTCCATTTCGTCGTAGCGGCAAATGTAATGGTAAACAATCGACCTCAGCAGAAGTGATTCGGGCTGGTAGAAGTCGTCGTAGAATTGAGAGTGCAGCGAATGAAAGTTCGAAAGTGCCGAGCGGAAGCGACCATCCTGCAAAAGCGCCCACGTCGACTCGAACAACGAATCGTGCCACTGCTCGGTATCGCGTGGAATTTCTCGATAAGCGTCGATGGCCTCGGGGTACATTTTTCGCTGGTAAAGAACCCGTGCACGACCCATTAAAGCATTCACGCGGCTTTTGTTTGTCACGCCGGCGTCAGAACTTGTTTCGGCAAGCGCGCCAAAAACCTGTTCGGCTTTATCAAGTTGATTCGCCTCGACTAAAGATAGAGCCAGCTGGTAACGAGCTCGATTGTAGAATGACGAATTCGAACGGACGCGATTCAGTTCGCGCGCAGCCTCGATAAAATTGCCATCGCGGTACCGAACTTCACCGCGCCGAAAATAAAGCATGTCACGGTTCGAGGCCGGAAAGTCTTCTTCGGCAATCTGCTTAACTGCGTAGTTCAAAAGAATATCGCTTTCAAGCGAGTCACCTGCGACAGTCAAACGTTCAAGCGCCTGGCGAACGTATCGGTTCTTAGGATTCGTCTTTCCCTCAGACCGAATGATTTCGTAGTACGGAAAAGCCGAAACTTGGTGAAGCTTAAGTTCTTGCAGCGTCCTTCCTAAGATGAATCGAATCTGCAGCAACCGCTGCGGATTCTTTTCTCGATCGAGAAGCCCGAAAAATATCTTCGAAGCTTCATAGTAATCATTGCGGCGAACCGCTTGTCGGCCACGCTCTTCTTCACGAAGAATGGCAGATACCCGAGGATCGGCGGGAGTTCGGCCCCGCTGATTAGGTCTTGCGCCGGCACTTGGCGGCGTACCCTTTTTTCTTGGAACCCGTCTTCGTGTCGGTGCGCCGGCCTGAGCCAACTCTTCACTAAATTCAAGTTCGGTCGCAATGACTGAACTCTCAATTGAGACTCCCCCCGACATTGGCTCTAAAGTCGCCAAGCGATCGATCTCTTCAAGCAGCGAGCCTGTGGTGTCGTCGACGTTTCCATCTGATAGGGGTTTGAGGGGAACTTTTTCGAAAGATTCGTAGATCGGCGCAACATCCAGATTTTTGGTGCTCGCAAACGCCGGATTTGAATGAGGCGCGAGCGCCGAAACCGCGACGAGCGCCGCCGCGGTCGCTGCCGGCCACATTTCATAGAGTTTGCGGCTCCGGACTCGAGTTTGATTTTTCATCTGTAAGTAGCCTCCGGAAAGAAGAAACTCGCACCGACGGTCAGAAATAAATTGTTGTAAAGCGAGTTTTGTTTCGCATTCGCAACGCCCGATGAAGCGTTGTAGACGTTCCACGAAAAATCCCAACGAAACGCAGCTGACTTGGTAATCGCAAAAATCTGCCCTGTGCCGAGATGCAACGTCGGCTCTGAACCGCCTTGATTCGTATTGGTGATTCCACCACCCGCTGAGAAATATAAATCGAAAGGTGTAATCCTTCGATTCATGAAGGACATTTTGCCATAGACCGGTACCCACTTCACGTCGACACCGTAGTAACTAACAGGAGAAACAAAGTTTGTTGTGGTAACACCACGCTTGCGAAGATCGCGTGTCACACCTCTTTCGCCGGTCGCCAGAATCATACCGCTACCTTCGATAGCCCAACGTTCGTTAAAGAAATACGCGAGCCGAGCGTTCGCCCCGAAGCTGAGGAAAAACTTATCGTTCAGAATTCCGTTGAGGCCACCGAATCCCTCAAAACGACCTGTCTTTGGCAAAAATCGTTTCTGAATGATCGCAATGTCTTTAAACTCTGAGAGCGACGTCAAATCAGAAACGCCCTTCATTTCAACGTCACCTTGTTTCGTCGGTACAACGGGTGCAGCCTTCCTTGCTCCGTCGTTTATAACCTCATCGTTTGAAGGGTTGCCTTCACTGCCGAAAAGCTGTTCCATTCC
>JALHOI010000175.1:353-6799 GCA_022843085.1 Pseudobdellovibrionaceae bacterium | reverse complement strand
GAACGTGAGACTTCGTGTCGACCACAGCGTTCGGCAAGTCCGCCTACAATTCGATGGTTGTGCGGATGAGTTAAATGACCGGGTCAAGGGCATCGTCAATTTGACGAACGGTTTTGAGGCGACGCTTTTTGGCGCTCTTGGCAGTGAAAGTGCCGCGCATCCAGAACACGCCGACACGACTGAACCCATGGCCGGAGTTTTCGTTTCGACATCGAAAGCGAACGGCCGTAACAAATCGCCGCAAACTGATAAAAAAACAAATCGTCAGATCGCATCCGAGCAAATCTCGACCGACTACATTTCGCTTGTTCCTGGACAAAACGAAATTAAAATTCGACGTGCTGGCCGCGATCAAACTCTGCGGATCGAACGCAAACCGTAGCTCGCGACCAACGCGCTTGTCCCGCTGGGCCAAGTTCTTAAAAACTTCGCCCTAAGCCGGCCAACCAAAGAGTTTCGCGCGCCGTTCTTCCCGCACCGTGAATCGCGGCCGACGTGGTCAAACTGCCGCTCCACACGCGCGCTATTGGCTTATATTGAATGACCGAAATCACTCCGTCCGTCACACGCCAGCGGCCTTCGATTGCATACCGACTCGAGATTGGTTTGAAAACTGACAGTAGCGCTTCATCCACCGGACCTGGTCCAAACTGGTCGGGATTCATCAAGAGACTAAGTTTCGATTGAACCCAAGGATTTACCATCTTGATGTCGAGGATATTTCCAGAAATAGAATACTGGGCATCTAATCTGAACGACGCGACTTCGAGTTTGTAGTTTGAGATTTTTTCTTTCGCCTCCCAAACGACTCGTACCGAGGGGTCCGTCTTCGCATAATTTTCAACGTGCCACTCACCTAAACGACGCACCATGAACTCACCGAACTTGCGCCTTTCATCTGAAATTTCCTGCGGTGTTCCCTTCACACCGTAAACGTCGTTGTAGTACGACGTTCGGTTGGGCGCGAGAAACACACGTTCGATTTCGGTTTGCCCGAATCGCTGCTCGTACCTTTCGCGAAACTCTCGGCTTAACGTTTGATTGAAGATTCGGTCGCGAAGATCGCTGCGCTCTTTCGGCTTGGGAATCCACACGAGGTCTACCGACACAACCTCTCGTTCGGCTCGCACATCTGCGACATAGCCGCGCGGCAGCTGACGTTTCGACTTCGCAGCAAAAGCGAAGGAAAAAGCAAAGATACTGAAGCACGCGGCCACGACGCTCGCGACACAGTAAAGCGCTCGAAAAAACTTTTTTCGAGCGTCTGGGGCCGGCAAGAGCAAAAAACCTACGTGGCTGATCACGCGGCTCTCTTGTGCAAGACAAAGTCCTGACAGCTTGAGAAACACAGGGTTTGGACCCTCCAAAGCGTGTCTGTAACCAGTCGAAATCACTTACATTTACGTAACTCGTCTCACGCCCCCAACGAACCTGTCGCACGAGGTAATTTTAAATTTAGTGAATAGTTACAATATCTTACATCCACTCTTGTGGCGACCGCGGTCAGCCAGCGAAAAGTTCGCGAATTGGGCAAAATGTGGCGCTGTGTGTCGCTCTTCGGCTTTGGGTTCACTCGTTCCAAGACCATCGCTTGTGCTGAGTCCCCCCCTTCGTTACGGTCTAGGTCGCTATGCCGTTGCGCTCGAAATCAGATCTGCATCTCGCACGAAAAATTTGGCATCTCGTCGGAATCATCGGAATGGTTCTGATCTATAACTATTTTGGTACGCGCCAAACGTGGTTTCTATTGGCGGGCTTGAGTGCGTTTTTTCTGCCGCTCGATTTGCTTCGACAGTCGAGGCCGGGCCTCAATCATGTGACCATTCGTTTGTTCGGGCCGATCATGCGAAAACACGAAAGCAACGCACTGTCGGGCCTTTCTTATCTTTTGATCGGCGCCATGATCTTGCTCGCATTTTTTCCCAGGCACATCATCAACCTAAGCCTTTTATTTCTTGCGATTGGCGACCCGCTCGCAAGTTATGTCGGTATACGGTTTGGTCGCGATCGCATTCTCGGAAACAAAACTTTGCAAGGAACTCTTGCCGCTTTTTTTGCGTGCGCCGCCATCGCTGGCGTCTACTATTACGTTAACGGCATCATGACAGAACGGCTGCTTATCGTTGCGCCAGTCTCGGGCCTGATCGGTGCCGCCACAGAACTTATTCCAATCTGGAAGCTCGATGACAACCTGACCTGCCCCGTGCTGAGCGCGGTAGGTTTGACCGCGCTCTTCTACTTGTACGGAGGTTTCACGTGATCGAGTCGCCGAAAGATCGAGATCCAGTTCAGGGCTCTGGTTCAACGCCCGCGCAAGGCCCCGGCCTGCGGAAGCGCGTCGGTATGCATATCTACGTGCTGCCGAACCTGATCACGACGCTCAACATGTTTTTTGGTTTCTTCGCTTTGATCTACGCGATTCGTGGTGAGTACACGTGGTCGGCCTTCGCAATCGTAGGCGCAGCGGTTTTTGATTTGCTCGACGGCCGGGTCGCCAGAATGACGAGGTCCGAATCGAAATTCGGTGCCGAGTACGATTCTCTTTGTGATCTCGTCAGCTTCGGTGTTGCGCCTGGAATTTTATTGTACCTCTGGGCCCTTCAACCATTCGGACGACTGGGTTGGCTCGTCTCTTTTTTGTTCACCGCATGTGGAGCTTTGCGCCTTGCGCGCTTCAACGTTCAGGCCACCGTTATTGAAAAAGCGTATTTTCAGGGTCTTCCTATTCCAATGGCGGCTGGAATCGTCGCAAGTTCGGTTCTCGCTTGGACAGACCTCGGGTGGGATCCACAAAAATCGTATTTGCTTTTGTCGATGACGGTACTTCTCGCCTTCGTTATGGTTTCGACGTTTCGCTACCGAAGTTTCAAAGACCTCGATCTGCGCGAACGCCTACCGTTCACGTACTTGGTTTTAGGGGTGATCATCTTGGCTGCGATTGCGATTCGCGCCGAGGTCATGCTGTTTGTTCTCTTCATGACTTACGCATTGTTGGGTGCGGTGTTCGGAGTTCTCGGTTGGGGGCGACTGCCGAAAAAGCGACGAATGGCGGCGCAAGCGGCAGCTGCTGCGGCTTTGGCAGCCGGTGGGCAAGAAGACGACCTTCACGAAATCGCGGATGAAGCCGATGACGAGGCCCAGGCCGTAGCTGGCGAAATCGACACGAACGCCACTGAAAAAAGATAATCGACAAGAAACAACCGAAGAGAAATAGAGTTTTGCGAATTGCAGGGAGTCAACAGTGGCCAAAGGTGACATTCGAATTGGAGTCGTCGGTGCAACCGGGGTCGTCGGCGAAACGTTTCAAATTTTACTCGACCAACGCGCGTTTCCATTTAGCGAACTTCGACTATTTGCCAGCGAAGCTTCGCGCGGCCTGAAGCGAAACGTCGACGGGCGTGAATTTGAAGTCACCAGTTTGAAAGATGGCTGCTTCGATGGTCTCGATATCGTTTTTTTCTCAAGCGGCGATGACATCTCGAAAGAATGGGCACCGAAGGCTGTGAAAGCCGGAGCCGTCGCGATCGACAATTCGGGCGCGTTTCGGATGGACGAGGGCGTGATCCTCGGTGTTCCCGAATGTAATGCGGACCTTTTTCCAAAACTAAAAATCGGCGAACGCCCAGGCGCACGCGCGCAGATCATCGCGAATCCAAACTGCTCGACGATTCAACTCGTGGTCGCGCTAAAACCACTGGCCGATCGCTACGGCCTGGATTTCGTGCGGGTATCAAGCTACCAATCGGTCAGCGGCGCAGGCAAGGCCGGCATCGAAGAGCTACTCGAGCAAACGAAGCTTGCCGTTGAGGGCGAAATTCCAACCAAGGGCGCGACGTTTCCAAAACCGATCGCCTTTGATGCGATTCCTCAGATCGGGTCGTTCGTCACCGACGGATCAGCCGACGACGGTTTTTGCAGCGAAGAAATCAAGATCATGAAAGAAACGCGAAAGATTTTACGGCTACCCGACGTACGAGTTTCGGCTTTTACGGTGCGAATTCCGACGCTCAATTCACACGCCGAAACTGTCTGGGTGACCTTGAAAAAACCGGCGGCATCCCTACTTGAAATTGAAGCCGTGCTCGCAGAAGCAGAGGGCGTCGAACTCTTTTCTCGAGCTTCGCGTGACTACCCGACTCAGGCTTTTGCGTCAGGGGCCGACCCCGTCTACGTCGGGCGGGTTCACAAAGATCCCAATGATGAAACCACATGGATGATGTGGGTTGTATCTGACAACCTACGAAAAGGTGCGGCGCTGAACGGAATTCAGATCGCAGAGACAATGTACGGACTAAAACCTGCGGCAGAAGTGCGGTAAGGCGTTTCTCGCATTTTGGCAGTTGCTTAAGGCGCAGCACTTTTGTTCAGATAAGCCTATGAAATTCAACATCGGCTTTATCGTAGCGCTGATTTTCGCGCTACCCCTTCTGCTAACCCCAGAAAAATCGCAGGCGGTTGTGACCGTCACAATCGGCAATGCCTCGGTTGTCGATGTCTCAACAGGCGGAGCCATCACCGTTTATGGAGGCGTCGCCGGCGACACAGATCGGTGCGAAGGTGGACTCAGCAATTCGGCGCCCTGCAACAACTGCACACTAAAACAGGGCGAAGGCGTTGGCGGTGGCGACGCACTTTTGCTTGCGTGTAACGAGCGCCGAATTCACACAGGTCTTCAACTTGTCATCACGGTCGTGAGTGACGCGATCGACGGAATACCTACGATCACGAATTTCGACGGTTCTTCGCAATTGACATTCTCAGGCCCTGGAACCGTGCCAAAAGGTACCGTCGCGACGATCACGCTACCATGGAGCGAAGTCTGCCGAGCCATTTTTGCGATCGCGTCGTCGGGCGGCGGCAGCGGCTGCTCGCCTACGCTTGGAACAGCGACGGGTACTCTGCGCGTGGGCATTTCAACACCGGCGAGCAACGGACTTCTCAACGGCACAGGCGATGATCAAAAAACGATTTCGTTTGTCATTCGCAACGTTGCAGGGAACACCGCAGGCAACGTACCGAGCCTTGCCGAAAATTGCGATTCGACGTCGCTTGATTCGCGAATCTGCTACTTCGAAGTCGGCCCCGGCGATGAGAAGGCGGTTGTCCGATCGCTACTTGCGCCTGACGGAAGTTCATTTCCCAGCGCCGAGACCACCCAATTTCGCGCGGTTCGATTTTTGTGGGCTGAAGGCGACTTCACAAACATCAACCTTGCGTCGGCCCATCAAGACCTTGTTGTGACCGGATCAGACGTTGCGACGTTCAACGTGACTCCTCGCCGAATCGAAGGTTTGACCAACGACCGCACTTACTATTTCAAAAATGCTTTGGTCGATGCGGCGGGCAACGTTGGGCTTTATTCGCAAGCCACAAATGACCGCGATTGCTCCGAAAACCCAAATCCTGCCGCCACCGACTGCCGGATCGTTACGCCCAGCGAAGTCGTCGGGGTGCTCGACGAAACGAATTGTTTCATCGCGAGTGCGGCGTACGGAACTTCGTTTGCGACCGAGCTCGATACACTACGCGATTTTCGAGACCAGATTCTGTCGCGCACAAAACTCGGCGAAAACTTCATTCGCTGGTACTACGCGAAAAGCCCATCCTACGCGAAGCTCGTGCTTGAAAATCAAACGGCTCGCGCAACAGTTCGCGCGGCGCTCGTGCCGGTCGTTTGGTTTGCTGGATTCGTTTTGGCTTATGGGCCAATGAACGCGGGCCTTGCATTTCTGGCGTCACTCGTCGTTCTTGCGGGCCTGGTCAGCGTCATGCGACCAAGAAAAGAGGCGCGTCGCCGTCTTCTGCCCTTGATTTTAGGGGCGCTGCTGTTACCGGGCCTGACGACTCCTTCACCGCTGTTGGCGCAGTCGGTTGCACCTCTTGAAGAGCTTCAGACCGACGACGAGACGCCGCCCGAACCCGAGTATCCGTATCCGGGAGCAAAGGGTTCAGTCGAACCAACACAGATCGATGCGCCCCCCGAGTTCCAGACCGAACTTGCACCTGAAATCGAGCCCGAAGCCGCGCCGGCGGTCGAGCCGCGACCCTTGAAACGCAAGCCGCGACCGCGCTACACGGGCACAAAGCCGCGCGACCCGAATCAAAGCCCCTATGAAAAGCCCAAAGCGGTGAACGAAGACGGTGATTACATTTTTGAAAAGGCGCCAGAGCTTGCGCCGCGCCAGTACGCGCCGCCCAAGCGCTATAAATTTTCAAAAAAACCGGGCCGCGAAGCCCCCGCTTCCATCACGATGGATGGTGAGTTCAATTACCCTGTCAAAGAATCTGAGTTTACCGGGGCCGCAGGCCTACGTTTTGGTTTTATGTCTTCGCCGAACATCACCAATTCAAGCAACGGTCTAACGTTCACCGACATCTACGGCAAAGAAGCCGTACCCGCACTGCTGGTTGAGTACGAGTATCCTTTAACGCGCGCTCTAGGTCGT
>JALHOI010000175.1:0-343 GCA_022843085.1 Pseudobdellovibrionaceae bacterium | reverse complement strand
AATTCGAAACTGGTGCCTATGCGAAACAAGCGGCTGGTCGCTTTAAAAATCCGGCCCGAAATGCCGAGCTACCCGAAGAAAAATTCACGTTCGTTATGATTCCGCTTCAGGCAATGATTCACTACCGATTTCAATTTGCCGATTCTCAGCTGTTTGTTCCGTTCATTGAAGGCGGCGCCGCTTACAACGGTATCGTCGAGCTTCGCGACGACAACAAAACTCCTCGCTTTGGCGGAGCCCCTGCGGTCATTGCAGGCGCCGGCGTCAACATCTTGCTCGACTGGATCGACAAGCGAAGTATTCGCCAACTCGACGCTGAATATGGCATCAATCATGTCTGGTT
>JALHOI010000174.1 GCA_022843085.1 Pseudobdellovibrionaceae bacterium | reverse complement strand
ATAATGAGCTTTCGAATTTCTTCAAGCTCGTCTACGATCTTATCACGTTCGAGACCCGTCAAACGCTGCAGGCGCATTTCGAGAATCGCCTGGGCTTGAATCGGGCTGAAATCAAATCGCTCCATCAGGTTCGACTTTGCGACCTGCACTTCTTTTGATTCTCGAATCGTCGAGACAACAGCGTCGATTAAGTCCAACGCTTTCTTCAGACCTTCGAGGATATGAGCCCGCGCCTCGGCTTTTTTCAGATCGAAAATGAATCGCTTTGTGACGACAATTTGTCGGTGCTCGATAAAAGCTTCGAGCATCGATTTTAAATCGAACGTTCGGGGCTGATTTCGGCTGTCAAGGGCCAGCAGCCGAACACCGAAGCTTGTTTGCATCTGCGTGTATTTGTACAAGCGATTCAGCACGACGCTCGCGTTTTCTCCACGCTTCACGATAATCACGATGCGCATACCTTCGCGCGAAGATTCGTCGCGAATATCTGAAATGCCTTCCAATTTTTTATCGCGAACGAGATCAGCAATCGATTCGATCAGTTTTGCTTTGTTCACCTGGTAAGGAAGTTCTGTGACGACGATTTCTTCGCGATCCTTGACCGATGTGATTTCTGCGACGGCTTGAATCGGGATAATGCCAGCACCTTTTTTATAGGCCGACAAAATGCCTTCGCGTCCCGTGACGACACCCGCCGACGGAAAATCAGGGCCGGGAATTTTCAACATGAGATCATCGATCGTGCACTCAGGGTTTTGAATGACCATGATGCAACCGTCGATCACTTCACCAAGATTGTGAGGCGGAATGTTTGTCGCCATACCGACCGCGATACCGGTCGACCCGTTGACTAAAAGATTCGGGAATTTCGCCGGTAAGATCAGCGGGATCTGCAAAGAATCATCGTAATTCGGACCGAACGGAACGGTTTCCTTTTCGATATCTTCAAGTAACGCTTCGGCAAGCAGAGTCATTCGAACTTCGGTGTATCGGGCGGCGGCAGGGCTATCGCCGTCGATCGAACCAAAATTGCCTTGGCCGTCGACAAGAGGATACCTCAGCGAAAAGTCTTGAGCCATCCGCACCATCGTGTCGTAGGCGGCCGTGTCTCCGTGCGGGTGGTACTTACCAATAACGTCACCCACGACACGCGCAGATTTCTTATAAGGCTTGTCGTGTGTATTCGAAAGTTCGTGCATCGCGAACAAGATGCGACGATGAACCGGCTTGAGTCCGTCGCGCACGTCAGGAAGCGCACGACCAACAATCACGCTCATCGAGTACTGAAGATACGCTTCCTGCATCTCTTTGTTGATGTCGAGACGTTGTATACCTTTTTCGATCGGATTCTTATTTTCAGCCATATTTACCAACTACCTAACTGCTAGCCTGCGGCTAGACGTCCAATTCGCGAACAGAGAGTGCGTTGTCTTCGATGAACTTGCGGCGAGGCTCGACTTGTTCGCCCATGAGTATCGAAAAAGTTTCGTCAGCTGCAATGGCATCTTCGATTTCGATTTTCAGCAGCGTCCGATTTTCTGGATTGAGTGTCGTATCCCAAAGCTGCTCAGGGTTCATTTCTCCAAGACCCTTATACCGTTGGATGTACATGCCCTTTTTCGAAATTTCGAGTGCGTGCTCAAGCCATGCCGTGTAAGTCGCGAAAACGAGCGGTTTCTTTTCGCCGCCACCTTTTTCGGGGGCCATCGTAATCGGCAGAGGCAAAAATCCCGTAAGGCGCTGCCACAATGAATTCGCTTCGATCCAGTCGGGGCTTCGCGAAGATTCAGGTTTCAACTTGGTGACCATTTTGTTGCCGTATCGAGACGTCGCAAGCGTAATGGCGAATTTTCCGTCAGCCGCGTCGTCAATCGTAACATCCGCACCGAGAAGACCCGACGTCGGATGGTCGGCGATCCACTTCTTAAACTCAGCCACGAGGCTTTCGATCGCAGCTTTTGAAGACATCAATTTGTCGAGGTCTTCATTTCTTTCGACAAGCCAGCGCATGAAATCGCGGTCGTAACGACTTGAAAGCGCCTTGATAAGACCGTCGAACTTTTGGATCGCCAAAACGAATTCTTTAAGCTCGGCTTCTTTGGTGCCGTCTTTTAGGCCGTGAATTTCAAGATTTGTGATCGACGAGTCGACGAGAAACTCTGTGAGAGCTCGTTCGTCTTTCAAATAGCGTTCGGACTTGCCCTGCTTCACGCGGTAAAGCGGCGGCTGCGCAATGTAGATATAGCCGCGCTCTAAGATCTCGGGCATCTGACGATAGAAGAACGTTAAAATCAAAGTTCGAATGTGCGAACCGTCGACGTCGGCGTCCGTCATGATGACAATTTTATGATACCGAATTTTGTCCGGCTGCATGTTGTCTTTGCCGATGCCGGCACCCAACGCTGCAATCAACATTCGAATTTCTTCGTTCGAAATCATTTTGTCGAAACGGGCTTTCTCGACGTTGAGGATTTTACCTTTGAGAGGCAAAACGGCTTGCGTTCGACGATCCCGCGCCTGCTTGGCAGAACCGCCCGCCGAGTCCCCTTCCACCAGGTAGAGTTCGCAAAGAGCAGGATCACGTTCTTGGCAGTCGGCCATTTTTCCTGGCAGCGAGTTTCCTTCGAGGGCCGTTTTGCGACGGGTGAGCTCGCGTGCCTTTCGAGCCGCGATGCGAGCTCGTGCGCTTTCAACACATTTGCCGATGATCATCTTCGCGACGTTCGGATTTCGATCAAACCAATCAGCAATTTTGTCATTCGCAAGCGATTCGACAATACCTTTGACCTCGGTGTTACCGAGTTTCGATTTCGTTTGGCCTTCGAATTGTGGTTCACGGACCTTCACCGATACGACAGCGGCGAGACCTTCGCGAATGTCATCTCCCTCAAGAGATTCTTTGAGATCTTTCAGAAGGTTCTTCGATGTCGCGTAAGCGTTCGTCGTTCGCGTCAAGGCACCGCGGAAACCGACAAGGTGAGTTCCGCCTTCGATGGTGTTAATATTGTTGCAATACGAATAGATCGATTCCGAATACGAATCATTCCACTGCATTGCAATTTCGACTTCGACGTTATCTTTGGTGGCGCGGAAGTGCATGACTTCGGGATGCAAAGCTTTTTTCGACTCGTTGAGGTAACGAATAAATTCTTCGAGACCCGTTGCGAACTGAAATTCTTGTTTCTTGCCCGTTCGCTCGTCGACCAACGCGATGTAGAGCCCCGCGTTGAGAAAGGCGAGCTCGCGAAAACGGTTCGCCAGGGTATTGAAGTTGTAACTAAGGGCGCCAGATTCATCAGGTTTAAAAATAGTTTCATCGGCTTTAAACGAAGTTTTTGTACCCGTGTGATCGGCGGCTCCAAGTTTCTGAAGTTCTCCCTGGGGTTTTCCACGCTCGTACATCTGGCTCCACACAACACCGTCGCGTTTTACTTCGACCGAGCAGCGTTGTGAAAGTGCGTTGACGACCGAGGCGCCGACTCCGTGAAGTCCGCCGGAAACTTTGTACGAGCTTCCGTCGAATTTTCCGCCCGCATGCAACACCGTCATCACAACTTCGAGAGCTGATTTTCCATTTTTGTGTTGCGCGACCGGGATGCCACGGCCGTCGTCTTCGACGGTGATTGATTCATCGGCATGAATCGTGACGGTTATTTTTTTACAGTGACCCGCGAGATGTTCATCGACCGAATTATCGGTGATTTCATAGACCAAGTGGTGAAAGCCTCGCACACCTGTATCGCCGATGTACATGCCAGGCCGCTTTCGAACCGCTTCAAGGCCCTCAAGGACTTGAATCTGGTCAGCTCCGTAGGCTGTATTCACCGTGTTGTCGGCAGTTGCACCAAGGGGCTGATTGCTAAGATTCGCTTCGTCGGCCACGTTTACCTCTGTTCTGAAGACCTTTCGGTCTGAGGACAACTCGCTCGACAGACCTCGCGGTCTGAGAACTTGTTCGTCCGCCTGTTTGACCTACGTCGCAGCATCTTCTAGCGGGTCCGCCGGTGATTTACTAAAATCACCTTGGCCGACAGCTCGGATAGCGCCTTGCGTGGCTACAGTCACATTTCCATTTTGAACCGCGAACACAGCATTTCGCTCTTCACGAAATTCTCGGGACCAAATGAGGTCCGTCGCTGTGATCAACACCTGGGCGGTCGTCTCTTCCAGGTACTCCATCAACCGACTACGTTTGGCGGCGTCGAGCTCGGACATTACATCGTCCAAAAGCAAAATCGGATACCGCCCGAGAGTCGTGTGATGGACGCTTATTTGAGCGATTTTAAAGGCGAGAATCAAGGCCCTTTGTTGACCTTGAGAGCAGTAAAATCGCGAGTCGTTTGGGCCAAAGAAAAAACGCAAATCATGCTTGTGCGGACCGACCAGGGAGGCTCCCAGTTGCAGCTCGCGCGAACTTAGCTGCTCGAGGCGCTTGCTAAATGCGTCAAAAATCTGATCAGCATTCCATCCCATTGCGTCATGTCCTGAGATTTCATAGCGAAAATGAACATCTGCGGGTTCGATTTCGACGGCGGTTATTGAATTTGCCTGCTTATCGACCAAAGATTTCGTTGCCGATTCGGGCACAAAAATCTGAGCGGCACTCTTTTTCCATTCCGGCTCAAGCTTCTCAAGAACGCGAAGACGAGTCTCTGTCACTTGAGTCGCAAGAAGCAGAAAGACAGTGGTGAGGCTGTCAAGCGAATCGCGCGTGGATTTTCGTGTGTCCCCTTTAGCGATTTGCTTTAAGAGGACATTTCGCGAACGCAGAATCTTTGCGAACTCGCGAAGCAGTTTCGAATCGCGTTCAGACCTCGTCGCGAGAACGCTGTCGATCAATTCACGTCGCTGATCAGGCCCCTCTTTAATCGACGCTAAACTTTCAGGACTAAACAAAACCACAGGAATTTGCGCCGACAATGTGGAAAACCCTGTGCGCTTTCCATCGTAACTTGCACTCGTTCGTCCATCGGCAAAATCTAAAACCAGCTGGCTTCGCCCGACCTCAGAATCGACAATCGCGGCAACCCGCGCACGCGAAGCTTGGTCTTTTAAAAAATGTTCGTGCTGCCCGCTGCGAAAACTTTCGCCGCGAGAAAGCATGAAGACGGCTTCGAGCAAATTCGTTTTGCCCTGCCCGTTTGCTCCTAAAAAGAAATTTAAGCGCGGTCGAAGACTCACCTCTTGCATCGCAAAATTACGAAACTGCGAAAGCCGCAAATGCGTGAGCTTCAATGAAAAAACTCCGAATGGACCTGCAGACGTGCAGGTCCCAGCGAAGTAGGGTGGGCCCCGCGGAGCGAAGCAAATAGGGATTTAAAAACTTGCATGCAAGTTTTTAAATCCGCATCGGCATGACGACGCAAGTATAAGCTTGGTCATGCTGTGGACGCATCAACCCTGGCGACAGCTGGTCGTTCAAATGCAGGTCGACGCCTTCGTCTTCGAAACTGTTGAGCACATCAAGCATGTAGCGAGCATTGAAACCGATTTTGATGTCGCCGCCTTTGTACTCAACTTCAATCTCTTCTTTCGCATCGCCGAGTTCGGGATTGTTCGAGGTGATCTCCATTTTTCCTCCGCTCGAACCTCCAGAAACTGCGCCGGTGAGAGCCAAAGTAATACCTTTGTATTTCTGGTTCGAGAGAAGCGACACACGCTTCAAGCATGAGAGCAAAACGTCTCGTGGAATTTGCACGCGATTCGGAACCGACTGTGGAATAAATTGTTGATAAGAGGGAAACTTCCCCTCGATGAGTCGCACCATCAAAACTGTCGATCCGCGGCGTACAACGAGCTGAGATCCTTCGACCGCGAGATCGAATTCTCCGTCGATGGTCTCAAGCATTTTACGGATTTCAAAAAGCCCCTTGCGAGGAATGATCACACCGGTCGCTGGAAAAGCCGATTGTCTTTGAGTTTCAACCAACTTCATTTCGCGATCCACAATTGAAAGCCTAAAACCATCTGTGGCAACCATGCGAAACGTGGTGACCGCATCTTTGTTAATGCGCTCGAAGAAAACGCCGTTTAGGTAGTAGCGAGTTTCATCGTTCGAAACTGAATAAATCGTTTTCTCGATCATATCGGCGAAAACGCCCGAGTTGATCGTCATGAAGTCTTTGGTCGCGTAAGAGGGAAATACGGGATATTCCTCAGCTGCGATCCCGACCAAATTGAAAACTGACTTTCGTTGCTTGATCTCAAGCCAATTGTTGTCACGTTTTGTGAGCACGACCGGGCCGTCATCGAGTTCTTTGACGATTTCAAAAAGACTCTTCGCTGAGACAGCAACCTTACCTGGCTTTTCTTTTAACGTTGGAACTTGGTCGGTAAGACTCACTTCCAAATCCGTAGCGAAAACTTTTAGCAAACCGTCTTTAGCTTCAAGAAGCACGTTGATCAGAACGGGCATCGTGTTTCGTTTCTCGACGATGTTCTGAGTCTTGCCGAGGAGGCTTAAGAGATCCTTCTTTTCGACTTCGATCAACATAACGGCCTTTCACTACCCTCGCCAAATCTTGTGGTGAGGTTTTCGTCCCAAAGTCTCTTATCGACTTTGAGCTCTGTTTTGGAGCCCTGTTCTCTTCTTCTTTTTATATAAATATAAAAGTAGTAGTAGTAGGGCCTGTGGTTAACGTCTTTTTCTGTTTAAGTAACTAAAATCACTGTCAAAAGTCTGTGGACGAACGAGCGATCTAAAAACTCGGAACTCCGTTCAAATGTGGGTCAAAATGAAGTCCACACCTTTGTTCATCCCACTCTCCACACACGCGTCCACCGTCCACATTCACACCCCTGTGA
>JALHOI010000173.1 GCA_022843085.1 Pseudobdellovibrionaceae bacterium | reverse complement strand
TCCTTCGCCAGGCACTGCGGTTGATGATGAAGAAGATGATGATGACCTTGTCGAAGAACCAACACCCGACTCCACTCAGGTCACCGTTTCGTCTGGTAGCTCGTGGCTATTCCCGGTTGATCCGAACGGGCCGTATACGAAAACTTGGGCACGAGATCGAAAACACAAAGTGATCGTCGCCGGAATGAATGAATGGGTTCGCGGCGGGCGACTTCGAGCTTTTGTCCGAAATTTTCAACCTAACCGAGACCTCGTGATCAATGGCCTTGCCGTCAGCCGTGTACCGCCCGAGTTTTTGCTCGTGACGGCTTTCGAATCCGAATTTTTTATTAAAGAAAACTATCCGATTCAGGTTTCGGGCCCGGGCGCTCTAGGCCCCTGGCAGTTTATGCCAAAGACCGCTGCCCTTCGCACCATTGGGCTTCGGGTCTACCCGGCCACTCGATCAGGTAAAACTTGGGTTTCGAACCCGTGTGACGAACGCGCGCATCTCGGCCGGTCCTCTGTCGCAGCCGGACGCCTCTTCCGTGCGCTGCTGGACATGTTTCCAAATGACCCACGGCTTGCGCTGATGGCCTACAACATGGGCGATCCGGGTGTGAGAAACAGAATCACTCGTCTGAAGGCTGACCGATCTCCCGATCGCATACGCCAAATCAAAGAGCTCGGTCTTGGCTACTGGACGATTCGAAGCGCTGGTATCGCTCCACTCGAGACAATCGAGTACGTACCGAAATTCGTTTCGGCGTATCATGCCATTCTTGAAATGGCACCCGTGCCTCTCGACACGTCTGTCAAACCTTGGGCACCAAACCCGAAATGCATCTAGGCGCACCGCCGTTTTCTGGTGCGCGCCTAAGCGCGCAACTGGTCTTTGGTGCGCGCCTAAGCGCAACTGGTCTTTGGTGCGCGCCTAAGCGCAACTGGTCTTTGGTGCGCGCCTAAGCGCGCAACTCGGCCAAGCGCAGCGTGTTTTCGAGGAGCATCTGAATGGTCATTGGGCCGACGCCGCCGGGCACGGGTGTGATGGCTTGGGCGTGGTTCATGAGTTCAGAGGTCAAAACGTCGCCACAGAGTTTTGATTTTCCATTCGGACCACCTCCCGCTGCGCCATCAGGCAGACGATGAATGCCGACATCGGCAATGATGGATCCAGACTTAAAAAATTCTTTTCCCATAAATTGCGGTCGACCCGCAGCCACGACGACGATGTCGGCCTGGCTTGTGACCGATTTTAAATCAAAAGTTTTAGAGTGAGCCACAGTGACTGTCGCGTTCGCTTCAAGAAGAAGCTGGGCCATTGGCTTCCCGACGATGTTGCTTCGGCCCACGACGACGGCCGACTTACCCTCGACCTCGATTTTGTAGTGCTCAAAAATCTTCATCACTCCAAGCGGCGTACACGGGGCGACACGCGTTCGGCCGGCGAACAATAAACCAAGATTTCCACTCGTAAGACCGTCGGGATCTTTCGACGGTAGAATTCTCTCGGTCGCGAGAGTCTCACTCAGGCCCTTCGGCAAAGGCAACTGTACCAAGATACCGTCGACAGCTGAGTCGGCGTTCAATGTGTCGATGACCGTGTGAAGCTCGTCTTGAGAAATCGTATCGGGAAGTCTGTGGTGTGTGCTGACAATTCCCACATGCTCGCACGCTTTGATTTTGTTTCGAACGTAGACTTGGCTTGCCGGGTCAGCCCCAACCAAGACCACAGCGAGGCCCGGCGGCCGATTCGATTTCGAGATAAAGCTTTGAACCTTCTCGACAAGCTTTGCCCTTCGGGTTTCGGCCACCACGAGGCCCGACAAGATTTGCGTCAAAAATCACCCTCCGGATAAAAAACTCTCGCGAAGCCCTGTCTAGCTTGATTTGAAGGCCTGGGGCAGCGTTTCGAGACGTAGCTTGACCGATTTTGACAGCCGGCATAAAACGATCGCAAGACTCTTTAATCTTGGGGGCTTCATGGCTGCAAAAAAGGCCGAAAAAGTAAAACTATCGAAAGACGGAAGCTCGATCGACTTCGTTGCAAGCGACAGCCTGCCGACCTCAACGAAGAAGTTTCGTCAGAGTCCCGAAATCGAAGGCTTCTATCGCTTCGTTTACGAAAATGATCTTCGGGTCGAAAGCTATGAGATTTTGGGGCGAATTATTATCCGTCGCCGTATTGAACGCGAAGAAGCCGTGCGCGCCGCTCGTGCCGCAAAGAAAAAAGGTTAGCCTTTAGTTTTGACATCCGCATACCGGATTTAAATTTGCCTGGGCTAAGCCTGGGCTTTTTTATTTGAGTTCGTGACAACTCAAAACTTGCACTCTGCCGAGGTTTCTATCACCCGCGGAGGAATCAAAATGTCGGTTCATAAAAGAAACCTGAAGTCGTGCCAACCAGTTCAAAACGATCGCGGTCAAGGACTCGTCGAGTACCTGATCATTGTGGCACTCATCGCCGTTGCCACAATTGGTGTGATTCGGGTCATGGGACAAGCCGTGAGTTCGAGATTCGCAACGATCAGCTACGCACTTCAAGGGCAAAAGAAAACACCACCGGTTGATCAAATTGACGAAAATCTACTTCGCAAAAAAGATTTGGGCGACTTTATGAATGGCGTCGGCAGCAACGACAAGTCTGGCGGGGGCAGCGGGCTGTGACAAAGCTTCGCTCGCAGCGTGGCCAAGGGGTCGTCGAACTTGTCGTCGCCGCACCCATCGTCGCAAGCATACTCGCTGGCGGTGCGATTCTCTTGTACATTTCGTTTGCAAAAGCGTGGATGACTCGGGCCGCACGAGAAGGCGCAGTCTGTTTGCAGTCGCCAACTCGAAAGTCAGTTTGTCGGTCACGAGTCGAACAAACGCTTTCAGTGGGGCTTCCTTTCGGCGCGGCATCGATTGACGAATTTCAGCGGCACTCTAGCACCGCGCGTGTCCAGATCGTCTTCCACGCTTTAAATTCAGACGAAGGTCGACCTCGCGAACTCATTCGCTCGGACGTCACGATTCGAAATCCAAATTGACGGGGAAATATGAAAAGTGAGGCGCTCGCAATCGACAGTCAGATGGGTCAAGCAACAACCGCTGCTTTGATTCTGATTCCGGTCGTCGTTTTAATTCTCAGTCTGCTTGTAATTCTGGGGTTTGCTTTCATTCTCGAAGCAAACGCAACTGCGAATTGTCGATCGTCGCTGGGTGAAAGTCAGTCAGAGGCTAGCGTCGCACTTGAAAGGCTACTTGCGCTCAATCCCCGAGCTAAAAAACTTGAGATGCGGCGAAACATTGCGGTCGCTAGCTTGAAATTAGCACTCGCCAGCGGACACGCACCTGCAATCGCGATCGCGCGGTTCGATTTGATGGCTGCAGAAAAAGCTCAGCTTCCGGTCATCTCAGCCCAGATGAAGTGGATTTCAAAAGGGCGTAGGGCTTCGCTCGGTGCTGCCGACCGCGCAAGCGCCGCGCTTCAAGGCTCGCTGCCGCAAAAGATTCTGCAAAGCGAATCGACGAGACCCGAGCTTCAGCGGGCGAAGTTTCAGGTCGTCGCAAGTCCGCCAAACGCCCGAACGCCGGTCTATAAGCCAGCCGTCGATTTCGAACGCAGCCAAACGGCTGCGGTTCGTTGGTTGCTGACTTTACCTGAGACCAACAAAGACGGCCGATTGAATCCAATACTCAACGTGGGTTGCGCCATGACCTTAAGTCAAAAAGGAGACAACACGTGGTCCCCTCAAATTCTCGAGGACAAGCTCTTACCGAACTGATTTTTGTTCTTATCCTTTTCATGGGCTGCGTCCTGATCGTAGCCGGAGGCTTTCGTCATGTCGTACGCGAAACAAGTCGAACAGGCTTTGAATCGAAACATCGAGCGAGTCCGGCGACTCAGCCGAAAAACTTTACGCCTCGATAGCAGTCGTGAAAGTTCACCTCAAGATACCGCCGAAGCACAGGCCGACGCCCTTCGAATTTGGATGTGGGCCTCCGCGGCGGGCTTGTCACTTATCGTCATCGTGACAGTCGCGTCGCGGTCAAGCGGAAGCTCGACGACCACGTCGGGTAGCTCGCGGGTCGGAGAAATTTCTCAAACAGAGTCACTTTCAATTATTCAGCAAATGCCCCGGGGTTTTGTTCTTGTACCGATTGAACCAGCAAACCTTGACGCGCTTGACTCGATGTTCGATCAGCACGGCTTTGCAGACCTCTACCGCGCAGACGGCGGCGACCGTCGCGGACGCCGAGTCGCGCGAGGCGTTGCCTTGATTCGTTCGCCTCGAAACCCGCGCCGGTTTGCCGTGCTGATGCCTGAATCCGATTCTGATCGCATGCCCGAACTTGCCGAGCCGGTTCTCGTGATTCTTCGAAAGAGCCCCGCGGCGCAGTCTGATCGAAAGCCGCGCGCGAAGACTGAAGCGAGGCGATCGCAAGGAAGAATCCAAATCGTCGAAGAGGCTCAACCTGATCTTCTTTCCATCACAGAAAACTGATCAGCGGAAACAGATGAATAGAAAACGATCGACAAAAACGGGGACAATTATGAAATCGAAGTTTGTGTCTTGTGTGAGCTCATTGAGCTTAACTTTTTTTGCCATATTCAGCCTCGGGAGAACGGCCGAAGCAGATATCGTCGTTCGCGAAGGCCAAACGTCGGACGACGAATTTCAGGCCGAAGCCATGGCAAATGGCCACACACCAATTGCGGTCTGGCTAGCAGCTGAAGAAAATCGACAAATATCACCAGCCCTGAAAGAAATCTTTCAAGCGCGAATGATTGATGCTCAGTCGGCTTGGATTCGCCGCACGGATCGACTGGTGGACCTCGCTGCGATTGATCGTTTCTTAGATCTAGAAGTCGAAGCTGACTGGTCAAAAGACGAACGTTCTGCGTTCTCAATTTTTGAGGCGCGCCGGCAAGAATTAAGTCCACTGACTCGCCGATCGGTCGCACACTTTAGCAGGCTTCGGCCCGAATTTCCTGCCGACGTTGAATCAGTTCTATTTAACGGCCAAGAAATGAAGCGTGCTGAGTTTGCAAATCTGCAGATTCCCGACCACCCCACGCGTATCACTTTGCTGTCGAACGTGTTTGCACCCGTCACACTAAAACTAAATGGCACCGAAACTGTTTGGCCCCGAATTCAGCGTGAGCCTTGGGTTTCTGAAAGCTGCACGCAGATTTCACACGCAAGTTTAACGGCCTCGACGGCTATCACAGTTCTTGCGTCAGATCGATGCCGGAAAGAACGAAGCGTCGCAGAACGGTTTGGAATTGACCGTCCGAAAATCGACGGTGCGCACCCCGAACATGTCGCGCCTTTTTCTGCACCCGCTAAACCGAAAGCGTGGATTGAAAAACCTTGGGTCTGGGCTGCTGTCGGCGTGCTCGTGACCGGTGCTGCGATCGCGATTACAGAAAACCAGAACCGCGCAACGGTGCAACCGGTCGTGCGCGAGAACTGGTAGTGAATTCAGATTCGCAAATTACAGATAAAAAAAGCCTCGCTTTCGCAAGGCTTCTCTCGAACACACAAGTTTTCTCAACTCGCAAACTTATGTTTATCTCGTTCGGCCCGTTGGAGTTCCGGTTGTAGGGCCAGACCCAGCGAGACCGGTCGGCGCTTGATAGTTGTAGTCGCCTCCTGGAACACCGCCAGGACCGAAGCCGCCCGTTCCGAAGTAAGTCTCCCACTTGCGCATAAACTGCGAATATTCAGAGATGAAGCTTTGTTGCTTGGTCAGAAACGATCGCTGCGCTTCGATTTGACGTTGAATAAGCTGGGGATCTTGAGCACCGAAACCGCCGGCAAAGCCGCCCGCCAGTGCTCCCGCGAAACCGCCTGCTCCGCCTGGAAAAGGCATTCCAGGATATGGTATTCCGGCGAAGCCGCCTGCGATTTGGCCGGCAAAGCCGCCCGCTACACCTGGGAATGGTAGTCCAGCGTATGGTCCTCCGGCATAGCCGCCTGCGACACCTGCGAAGCCGCCGCCTCCGGCGAAGCCTCCTGCAAATTGACCTGCAAAACCGCCCGCTGCGCCCGGATATCCTGCGACACCTGCGAAGCCACCGCCTCCGGCAAAGCCTCCTGCAAATTGACCTGCAAAACCACCCGCCGCGCCCGGATAACCTGCGACACCCGCGAAACCTCCGCCGCCGGCGAAGCCTCCCGCGAATTGACCGGCGAAGCCTCCCGCGAGCTGACCCGCGAGACCGTAACCAGGATAACCACCAGGCCACTGACCTGTGCCCCATGGTCCGTTCGCACCCCAGCCGCCACCGCCAGGATTATACATACCGCCGCCCATGATGGGGTAACCGCCCTGGCTAAAGCCCGGTGGATAACCAAAGGCGCCGCCCATGTTTCCATAAATTCCTGGAGGTGTCATGAAGCCGCCAGGGCCCATCGACATTTGACCGACGCCGGGTGCGCAGCCCATTCCGCCATTCACGCCGCCGTAAGCGCCGCCATAAAAACCGCCGGCCGCGAACGGATAGCTAAGTCCCGACGCGATCCCAAGCATGGTGCTTGAGGCCACATGAGGAGCAAGCGGATAAGCTTGGTTACCAGTCTCGCGATTTGCCGCGTTCGCTTCACGACCGAGCACGGTCGCGGTTTTGTAACCGACATAACCACCGATCAAAGCTGGTGCGAGCGAGAGTAAAGTCTGACCGATTGAAGGTGCACGTGCCTGACGCTCGCGAGTTGATCCGCGGTCGTAGCATCGCCCTGACGGGCAATCGGCTTCCATGTCGCGATTTGCACGTTCCGCGACTTTGATATCGTTCAGTTGAGTGCCGATTTTATAAATTTCATCGTCAATCTGCGCTAAACGCTCGCGAGTTTTATC